>JANYKP010000095.1 GCA_025358195.1 Cyclobacteriaceae bacterium | reverse complement strand
CTATCGGGACGGGACCTCGCCCAAAAAGCAGGTTAACGGAGGAAGGTTGCGGTTGAGGGCAGCTCAAAACTTGTCGTAATTGGGGTTCAGAAACTCCTCCTGGTCCGGTGGATTTTTTTATTTGTTTACAACGCTTTTACCCACGGATTGCACGGATTACCACGGATCAATTCTAAAACCATCAGAAATTCTTCTATAAAATGGAATAGGCTTTGGCAAAGCATTCAGAAAAAAATAATCAATACAGCACCCTGAACTTGATAGTATTCTCAATAGCCCTCAATTCCTTTATTACTTCCTTATTATATTCCTTGTTAATATCGGTGATCACATACCCGATATGCTCATTGGTCTTTAAATACTGGCCCGCAATGTTGATTCCGTTATCCGCCAACACCTTATTAATCTTTGCAAGGATACCTGGTACGTTGTTGTGAATGTGGATAAGCCGGTGTGCATTCTCAAGGGTGGGTAGCGTCAGGTTGGGGAAATTTACACTGTTGCTGGTGCTTCCGGTGTTGATATAATCCATCATCTTACCGGGGACAAAATTTCCAATATTCTCTTGTGCTTCAGCAGTGCTTCCCCCAATGTGAGGTGAAAGAATTGTATTGGGCAGACCACGGAGCTCGGAAATAAACTCTTCGTTATTGCTGATGGGCTCATAAGGATAGACATCAATCGCGCAGCCTGCCACCTTTCCACTTCGAATGTTTTCACTCAATGCTTTTACATCGACTACATGACCGCGGCTGAGATTCAGAAAAATGACGCCCTTCTTCATCTGTGCAAACTGTTCGACACCAATGAGTTTCGTATTGGTCTCCCGGCCGTCCACGTGAAGCGTGATCACATCGGCAATGGCTAGTAATTCTTTTAGACTCTTGCATTTAGTAGCATTTCCAAGAGCAAGTTTTTCCTCCCGATCATAATAATACACCTGCATGCCCAGGTTTTCGGCCAGCACAGAAAGCTGTGCACCAATGTTTCCATAACCAACGATGCCCAACCTCTTGCCCCGGATTTCAAAGCTTCCTTTCGCCGATTTGTCCCATTGCCCCTTGTGCATTTTGGCCGACTTATCCGGAATATTCCTCATCAGCATGATGATCTCGGCGATGGCAAGTTCTACAACAGACCGGGTATTACTGAAGGGTGCGTTGAATACGGCAATTCCTTTTTTAGTTGCCTCTTTCAGATCAACCTGGTTAGTGCCGATACAAAAAGCTCCAATCGCCATCAACCGGTTGGCGTTTTCTAAAACTTTGGCCGTCACTTGTGTCTTGGAGCGGATGCCAAGGACGGATACATTCCTGATTTTTTCGCAGAGTTCCTCTTCCGCGAGGCCTGCCGGATATGTTTCAACATTGAACCCTTCCACCTTCATCGTTTCAAGGGCTATCGGGTGAACATTCTCCAGTAATAAAACATTGATCCTGTTTTTTGGGTAGGAGATTGCGGTATTGAGCTTGTTTAAATAAAGAAACTCATCCAGACTTGGCGTGACATGGTCCGCTTTACTGGAAACATTTTCACGTTCTACATTTTCAGTGAAGGCATAGAACTTATTGGCCAGGCCGGAGTGCTTGATCTCATAATCGGTATAACCATCGCCGATGACGTAAATATCACCCGGCAGATTGAGCCGTTTGAGTTGTTCCGATTTACCCTGATTCATTGACAACGGATTCTCCTTATCAAAACCCGTAATCTTTCCATGACTGTCAAAGGTGAACTCATTGGCAAGGATGTTTTCCTTTTTGATTCCAAACTCCATAACAACAGGTTCAATAAATTCCCGAAAGCCGTTGGAGATGATATAAATATTGTCTGAATACGTTGTGAAAAAATCCTTGTTCCGTTTAAAAGATTCCGAGACCATCGACTTTAATAAATTGACCAATGCCGGAATGTGCGTTTTGTCCGCATGTAAAAGCGCCAGTCGCTTCTCCAGGGATTCACGGAAGGAGATGCTCCCATTCATACCCTGGTTGGTGATTTCCGCTACCTGACGTTTGATAGCTGCTTTGTCCGGATGACCATTGAGCGAAATGTCGGCCAACACATCAAAGGCCTCGACTTTGGTAAAGGTGCTGTCGAAATCGATTACGAAGTACTTATTAATCTTCATTTGCCATGCATGAGCGGCAAATGTAGAAAAAGTCTATATGGGATTATTATTCTTTTCTGAAGGCAAGCTATTTTAAGAAAACCTTTCCCTTCCGTGGTTTAGGAATCCGAAGATAATCTGAACAGCGGATTGCAAAAAGCACAACCAAACGATTTGGGTTGTTAAGAATTTCACCGTTTTATTTTCTCGAATGAAGCGCAATCTTATTTCCTTCCGTGTCAATAAAATGAGCAATGTATCCAAGGCTGTCGCCGATGAATGTCTTGGGTTGCGTTACCTTACCTCCGGCTTTCTCTACGCGGTTCAGGACAATGGTTAAGTCCACGCCACCATTCAAATACGGCAACGTTCCATCGAGAGCGGGAGCACGCCCTGTTCCAGCGACGATGGCGCCGCCCACGCGGTGTTCTTTCTGTTCGTACTGGAAAAACCCCATCCGTACCGGACCAACCATCGTTTCCGGCATTTCATAATCGTAGATGGCCATGTAGAATTTCTTGGCCCTATCAAAATCCGTTACAGGGATTTCAAACCAGGTAATGGAGTTGTCAAGCATTTCCATAATCGAAGTATTTTTGAATGGAAGTTAGCAAAACTTCAAATATGAAAGGAGAAATCAAAAGGGGTCTTGAGGAAATAACCCGGATCTATTTTTTCTTCTTCGCGTTCTTCGTTGCCGTCATTTTGTCGACCTTCCTGGCAACTTTCTTTGGCGTTTTCTTCACCAATTTTTGTTCAGCTACTTTGGAAGCCGCAGGCATGCCTCCTCCTAAAATTTGTTCCGCATGATTTTTTGTGTCAACCTTTTCAATAACCTCAGTGATCACACCGTCTTCATTAATAACATATGTGACGCGGGCTGTGCCCATATACTTTCTTCCATACATGGCCTTCTCCACCCATGTTCCATACTTCGCATGTACAGACTTGTCAGTATCAGCAAGTAAGCGAAACGGGAGTTTTTCTTTTTCAATGAATTTCTTATGCAACTTTTCATTGTCCGTACTCACGCCGAATATTTCATAACCTGCTTTTTGAAGCGCTTTATAATTATCGCGAAGACTGCAAGCCTCGGCCGTACAACCGGGCGTCATGTCGCGTGGGTAGAAATACAACACTACCTTCTTCCCTTTAAGCGCTGAGAGGCTGAATTCTTTCCCATCGTGGTCTGTTGTTTTGAAGTCAGGTGCTTTTGTGCCGACCGTAAGAGCCATCGTTAGAGAATTTTTTGTTTAAAGATGCGTTCATTGCCCGCCCGGTCTACGACTTTGAGCTCGAAGTCGCCCTTCAACGACTGCTTCGGGTCAAGACGGTCTGATTGCAAAATACCGGATTTGTAATCGTAAGCCATTAAGAGCCACTGTCCGTTGATGCTGGCTTCATAGTAGGCAATGCCAGACAGTCCATCGCGAATGCGGAGGCGCGCTGAATAGCTATCGACTCTCACGCGCGAGATCATGGGGGGAAGGCTGTCGTAAAGAAAGGTGAATTCACCTAATTCCCGTGAAGGAAAACGTACTTTACCGTTGTTCCATTCGCCACCGATGTAACCGAATCCATTGCCTTCTCTCCGGTAAACTGCCAGATTCTTGCTAGGATTAATTGCCAGCGTTGGTTTAAGGGAGATGAACACAACTTTGTGAAGTGGTATGGTTCGCTGGCCTATAGAGAATGACTCTCTGCCTTTCTCGATCTGATGATTGACAACAAGAAAGAGCGTGTCATAAAGTGAATTTTCGGGAAAGTGAATGTCAGCCCAATCGCTGTAATATGTGTATTTCGTTTCTGAGGGTACCATATCTTTGAAATGGTACACCAAACTGCCGGCACAAGTTTTTATGGAATCTGGCAAAGATTTTCTCAGGTCAATCAGATAAACCCGTTGGTCTGCGCCTTTGTATGCGTAACTTATTTCCATCATCGATCCGTTGGAATAGACTACCAGCTTATCAGTATCGGTGCACGATCTTGAGGTGACCATTAGCAGGTTTTCCAATAATTCAGATTCGATAATGGGAGGCCGCCTGGCAGGGAGTACCATATTCTGGGTAAGCGGGTTGGTTTTCAAACGAAAACTTGCATTACTCGTATTCCCGAATTCATCTTTCAATACAATCCTGACTGAGCGGTCCGAGTCCTTGACTGAAATAATTCCTTCGTTTTGCGATGTATAAAAGTCAAGTCGGTTTCCTTGATCGATGTAAAGTTTATTGAAGCGTTTACCTCTTAATTCAAGGGTCTTGTAGTCCATCAATGCCTGTATCCCGCGCGATTCCTCCATGTCAACCTTTTCGATGGTTTGGGAAAAGACCATTTGACTGTCGACATACATTTCAATGTAATTGATACCGCAGCGGCCGCGTGTATCATTCATACGGTCATCAGCGAGCAGTTCTACGCCAATACGTCCATGCGCCAGGATCGGCACGGGGAAAACATATTCACTGCCTGATTTTTTTACCAGTGAAAATTCAAACCTTCCGAACCGGTCGTTGATCCGGGAATTGATGTCAAGTGTGCGAAGGGCAATTTTTTGCGCGTTGGGGGCAATGTTGTCCTTTATTTCTGTGAACCCAAACTTGAGCGGGTTCAGTACGTAATTGCCATTCCGAATTTCGAAATGAAGATGTGGCCCTGAGGATGCGCCCGTGTTTCCTGAAAAGGCTATGGTGTCACCTTTGTCCACCGGAAAATCATTGGGTTTGAAATACATATCCAGTTCAAAGCTTTTGCGCCGATATTGCTCACGCCTCATAAACTCGGCAATTTTTTTCTTGTACTTGTCCAGGTGGCCATAGACGGAAACGTTTCCATCAGGATGCGTTATATAAAGGGAAAGCCCATAGCCGAAGGCGCTGATCGTGGCTCTTGAAATGTAACCGTCTTGCGTTGCCCGCACCGGTAATCCAATCTGGTTATTGGTTCTGATGTCAAGGCCTCCGTGAAAATGCGTATCGCGTAATTCTCCCATCGTCCCAGCCAGGTAATTGGTCTGTCCCGGATTGATGGGAAAGAGATAACCGCCAACCCCGGCACCCTTTGGAGTGTGGGTTTCAGATTCGTTGAATTGCGCAAGGACGCAGCAGGGGAGTGCTACTAAAAAACAAATCCTACTTAACGTCAAACTCCAGCAGCTTCTCATCTTCGATATAAGCGGACAATTTATTTCCATTTGCCACAGGACCCACACCCTTTGGTGTGCCGGTAAAAATCAGATCCCCGGTCTTCAGCGTAAAAAATCTCGATAAGTATGATATAATATACTCAAAGTTGAAAAGCATAAGGCTCGTGTTGCCTTGCTGCTTTAGCTGTCCGTCAACTTCCAATTTGAAATTGATATTCTTCAAATCCTTGAAATTTCCCACAGGGATAAATTTTTCCGAAATAGGAGCTGCGCCGTTAAAACCTTTTGCTATGTCCCACGGCAAGCCCTTCTCCTTGGCTTTCTGTTGCAAATCACGTGCCGTGAAGTCGATGCCAACACCGATGGAATCATAGTACTTACCGGCAAATTTTTCCTCGATATTCTTTCCTTCCTTGGAAATTCTCAAAACCAGCTCCACTTCATGATGAATGTCTTTGGAAAAATCGGGATAATAAAAGGGTGCGTTATTGCGAAGAATGGCCGTGTCGGGCTTTGTAAAAATCACGGGCTCATCGGGCCGTTCGTTATTCAATTCTTTGATATGTTCAGCGTAGTTACGGCCGATGGCAAAAATCCTCATAATGCGTTTTTATTTGGCATGATATTTTTAGTAAAGTTATCAACAATTAATAGTGTCAGAGCACTTTTGAGGGGATTTTTAACGGATTTTTTGAAACCTATGTTCTTAAGTCACACCATATTCCAAATGTCATGAGAAAGATTATTATAATTCTAGCGGGACTAACCGTATGCTATAGTTGTTCCACAGTGCCTCTCACGGGCCGCAAGCAGTTGTCCCTAGTTCCTAATGCTGAAATCATTCCGATGGCGGAGCAAGAATACAAGACTGTCATTCAAAAAGGCCCACTCTCTAACGATGCTCAGAAGGTGGAAATGATCAGGAGAGTCGGCGGACGCATTCAGCATGCCGTCGAGCAGTACATGGCTAGCGCAAAACTTTCCAGCGAACTGACCGGCTTCAACTGGGAATTTAATCTCATCGATGACCCTAAAACTGTTAATGCCTGGTGCATGCCTGGCGGCAAAGTTGCATTTTATACAGGCATCCTTCCGATTTGTCAGGACGAGACTGGAGTAGCCATTGTCATGGGCCATGAAATAGCGCATGCTATTGCCAATCATGGGAGGGAACGAATGAGCCAGCAGATGCTCGCTCAGTTGGGGCTGGGTAGCCTCAGTGCTTTGATGGGGTCAAACCCGACGGCAGGGCAGCAGCTTCTGTTCCAGGCCGTTGGAGCGGGTTCAAGTATCGGAATGTTAAAGTTTAGCAGGCAGGACGAATCTGAAGCGGATCATTTAGGCTTGATCTTCCTGGCAATGGCCGGTTATGACCCCAACCAGGCACCTATTTTTTGGGAACGAATGAGTAAGTTAGGTGCCGGAGATGGTACTCCGGAGTTCTTGCGCACACACCCATCGGACGCTAAGCGAATCAAGGATCTTAGGGCAGAGCTGCCTGAAGCAATGAGATATTATAATCGAAGCGCATCCAACTAAAACAGTTTGATCTGATTTTCGTTTGAATCAGATATATTGGCCATCGAGTAGTTCTTGATGGCCTTTATTTTTTTTACAAACGATGGTCGAAGCGTATAATTTTTTGGGATCGTGGCAACTTTTCCCCGAAAAGGGGACGTATGAATCGGGTAGCCGCCCGAAGTCTGGCATTTATAAAATCGATGAAAGCAAGAAGCAGCTCCTGATCAGTATGAACTGGGTCTCGCTGGAGGACCATGCATTTACGTCAGGTTACAGCGTGGCTTTCACGGGAGAGGAGCAAGCCTTCGACAATCCGGAAATTGCGGATACGGTAAAGGCTTCCTTTATTGATTCCACCTGCTTTGAGACCCATTTTTATCGAGGCCCAAGACTTCTGCTTCTGGTAATCCATGAAATTACACCGAAAGGATATTTGAAGGTTACGCAAAAGTATCCTCAACAGGATGGCACTGCACGAACCAACATAGAAATCTATCACCGGCAAATGAGCGTATTGCCGTATTCAGCCTCTGTCTCCGGGGCACTCATCAAACCTAATGAAGAGGGGATGATCCGTCATCATGCATTGACAGCGATGGAGGAGCAAACTAACATGCAACTCACGCAAATCCGTCAGCAGATCGAGTTGCTGGCCATTCAGGCAAAAGAGATCCAGCAGCGCAAGGAGCTCTCCATGATTATCTATGATGCCAAGCTCAGTTTTAATCCGGTGATCGGACAGACGTACTATCTCTATGAAAAAGAAGATGGCACGCACCTTGTTTCCATGGTGGGCCCGAAAGAGTGGGGGGTGAAGATTCCGTTTAAGAGTTTTGTTGCTGCTGCTAAATTACTTGCGGATCATACGTGGAAGGAAGTGTGAGCGGTTGCAAGGTGCTGGTTACTGGGTCTGAGCATCCTGGCACCATTATTTTATTTATTATCACTTATAATCATGGGAGATTTCCCATCCGTAATAATAACCTTCGCATTGGGTGAGGTGATTAATCCTTTCATCACCTGGATACTGCTCCACTTCACCATCATTTCAGTAAGGCTTTCCGAAATCGTTTTGTTGTAATTCTTGATGGCTTCGGCCTCGATCTGCATACGGTCGGCTTCCTTTTTCTGTTTGGAGATGACAAATTCCATCTGTAAAGATTCTTGTTCTGCTTTCAATTTGTTTTCAACGGCCTGGAAAATTTGCGGTGGCATGGTAATGCTTTTCAGAAGCACGGCATCGGTTACAAATCCTTTATCCCAAATGCTGCCTGAGATCTCATCAAAAATCTCCTTTTCTATTTTCTTGCGGTCGACTGCAAACAATTCCTTCGCATAGTACATGCCGGCAATATGACGGACCACAGCCCGAAAATTACTCTCAACAATAACCTCCTGATAGTTCATCCCATATTTTGTGTACACGTCTTTGGCCGCTTCCGGCTTCACATGGTAGAGGAGGGCAATTTCGGATTTAACCGTGAGTCCTTCTTTGGTGGGAACATCCAGGGAATTAAACGCCTCTACGGTGCGGATAGGGATTTTCTTGACAGTTGTTGTGAATGGATTAAAACCATAGGGCCCTGCAGTAAGATGATCGCCCGTAATCTTTCCCAATTTTTGCTTAATACCCACTTCTCCCGGCCGAATGATTGCACAAGAAGTAAGCAACGACATGACCAACAGGACGATGATCCACTTGTAGGTTATCATAATTGTAAAATTAATGTAAACGTGCAGCGTAAAGTAGGTTCGCTAGCGAGGGGGTGAGTTCACTTATTTAGAGTGAACTAAGAAGAAAGGTCACGAAAGAAAATTACTTATTTTTCAGCGCGCTGAGCTTAATTTCTGTAAGCCGGCGCTTGGTGTCCAGGGAAAAGTCACCGTTCATCATCCAATCATAATAGGCAGGTTCTGCTTTTAGCACCGTCAGCACATTTTTATTCTTGTGTTTTCCAAAATTGAAAACAGCTTCACTATTTTGATTTAACACAATCCGCCCAGCGAGGTCGATCATATTGGAAGATGTTAGTTTGTTGAGCTCATCAAGATCATTCCTGAGAATGCCAATGGACTTACCAAGGCCATCGGTGACTTCCTGGTTTTCATACCGCTCAATCTGCGCCAGGAGTACATCCATGGAGGCACGTGTGTCGGCTTCCGCTGTATGGGAGTTATCAAGGTTTTTCTGACAATAGAATTGCAGCGCCGCCGTCAGGTTTCGTTTTTCCATCAGGTGATAGATCCGCTGCGAATCGATGATACGCTTTCTCGAGTAGTCGAAGTCAACGCCAGCCCGTAAGAATTCTTCTACCAGGACGGGTACATCGAATTTTAGAATGTTAAAACCACTCAGGTCAGCTCCTTCAAAGAACTTGGCATATTCTTTTGCCAATTCTTTAAACGTTGGCTTATCTTTTACATCCTCATTTTTGATTCCATGAATGGCGCTTGATTCTGCGGGAATCGGAATGGTGGGATTGACCAGATTTTTTTTTTCGTGAGTTTCCCCGGAGGGCATTAGTTTTATGACCGCAATTTCTACAATCCGGTCTTGGGTAATATTGGTGCCCGTCGTTTCAAGATCGAAAAAGCAAAGCGGTATCCTCAGGTTGAGTTTCATGTGGGAATAGGTTGAAGAAGATTAGGCCTACTTTGTCATGTTGCTAAAGAACAATGTGGTTCAAGAACATGACAATGTAGAATTAGTTGCCAATGCCCGCAAAGCTGGGAATGGCATGATAAAACATTTCAGAAGTAATACCAATCTTCTTCACTGCTTCTTGCGCAGCACTGATGCTTTGAAGGTTGTGCTTCCCCGTTATTTTCAAAGGTACACGCTCTTTCGTGGATGTAACGAGAAATTCTTGCCCGTTTTCCTGGATACTTGCAGGGGTCTTGTAGGGGATCAGCAAAACATCCGGCCGGTTTAAGGGTGATAATACAGCTACCACATGATCCAGTTCAAAGTACACCAATACGCCTCCCTTTGGGGTGGCTGCTCCAAATAAGCCAAACTGTCTGGTATATTCATCTTTTGTTGGATAGTCTTCTGATTTTTGCCATTCAATCCCACTGATGACTCCTATGTGGTGCTGATATTTTAAAAACGCCGGAGTCCGGTCAATTGATGAAGCCATAACTTCTTGACCTTCAATAATAATTAACGGGGCGTTTGAAAGTCTTACCAGGTGATCTGACCCCGAGACCTGGGCATTCACCACATAGTCAAATTTCCGTTTGTGAAAGTTCAGGACATGGATAATTAATGAGGTAATCATGGTTTTGCCATGACTGCCCGTCACCACCAGACGTTGCTTGTCTAACGATTTCTTGTAAATGAACTCAGGAAATGAATAGATGGTCAGATTCAGCTCCAAAGCACGTTTTAACTCCGGGTTTTCTGCCTTGATATGAGAGCCGATTATGACGGCTTGCAGCGATGGGTTAATTTTTTCGGGAAACCAACCGTATTTCTGGGGGATAAGATTGTGCCTCAGCAGTTTAGTGGCCACCACGTCATTGATATTCTCATCTGAACCTGTAACCGAATGGCCAGCTTGCT
>JANYKP010000044.1 GCA_025358195.1 Cyclobacteriaceae bacterium | reverse complement strand
CACCTGCGAGTAAACGGGACCTTTATAAGGCAGCGTAATTTGCTTTGAACTTTGGATGGGTCACTAATGTCCGTTTTTTATCCCTTTCAAATAATTCGCCCCCAACTTCGGTCGAACTTGTGAATTCCCGACACCGTCCTTCATCATCTTTGCCATTTAACAACCGGAAGGGCGAACTATGGAATTAACAGATCAGTTCTTGAGGAAAATGGTGGGGGAGTACTTTAAGGGGGAATTCTCAAAAATTCTCCCAGAAGTGGTCAAGGAGGTCATAAAGGACAATCCTTTGTTTATTGGCCAGGAGTTCGTTTCAATACGGAAAGCAATGGAGCGTTACGACCTCTCGAGAAGAACAATTTACAACTATAATAACCGGGGATACATCACTCTTCATTCATCGGAAGGGAAAACATTCGTTTCCGTTTTGCAATTAGAAGAGCATATTCGAAAACATCCGATTCCGAGGAAGTAATTCTTATGCTGCGAATTGCAACTCGTGCATTTCAACCAACGTTACGAATTGATCAAATTCATTTGACTTGTTTAAGATCAGATTGTCCCACTGCTTATTAGCTTGAATCAAGCTGTCCTTATTTACGTCCACATATCTGCTATACGCAGCAAACGTCTTATGTCCGGTTCTCTTCATTGAAGTTTTAGTTGCGACACCAAGCATATTGTCAATAGTGGCGGCGGTCTTTCTCATGAATTTAGTCGAGAAAATGTCTTTTAGCGGGATTTCATCCACGCTAATGAGTTTTCCATAATTGTCATACTTAGGCGCATACTTTATTTCATCCCACCCCAACAGTCCAGCGATACTCTTCAAGTTCTTGTTCATCCGGAAATTTGAGGGTACATGAGGAATTTCATTCTTGTATTTGCGCATGATTTCCATGCCTATCTTATTCAATGAGATTTCCTGATGAGCATTGCCCGTTTTGCTTTCAAAATAGGTAATAGTATTGTCTGTTAGCCTGTAACCGTTTTTCCTCAATGAGTCAGCGAGTCTTTTGAGATCTCCATGCCTTGGGCCGCCAATAGAGACAGCAAATGAAAATACATCCCGGGTGATTTCGAGTTGCTTCCGATGTTGAAGATTAATATTGTGAAATTCAAGAAACTGCTCCATCGTTAGTCCAATGGGATCGCCATAACGCGCCCTAACTTTAAGTTTCTTAATTGCTGCCGGAATCGTGATGGAATCATCCTGGTCCTGGACCCAGTTAAGTAATATCTTGATGTTTCTGAATTGTTTGTGTATCGTTGGCCCTCCAAGATTCAGGGCCACCAGGTTTTCCCGGAATTCTTCAAGAAATTGTTTTGTCAGGTCCTGGAAGGATAAAACACCCTTATTGGCAGCAAAGCATTTAAAATGTTCGTGGGTGCTTCTGTAACCATTAATTCCGCTACCAATCTCCTTTTCTTTTGTTTCAATGAATTCTTTGTACCAGTCCAGAAGAGATTTGTTAGCTGTAGGTCTATTATTCGTTGATGCCACAGGCTTACTCGAAAGCTGAACCTTTAAATTGGCAGTGCAGAGACTTAACGCCCGGGCCTTGAGGTCATTCAATGCAGAGGATATCTTTTGAAGGTGAGATAGCAGAATTTGGTTGTTGTTGGTTAACGCTTCCTTCGCTGGACCTTGAAGTTTTTGCAAAGTTGTAAGTTTATAAGAGTCGAAATCAGGGTCGTATACGCATTTAGTTTCTTTAGCGTTGACCAGGATGCCTGTGTTTATTCTCCATCTTTCCTTCAGATGGGAATATTCAATGATAACGGGTGAGGCGTTATTACGATTTTGATATTTCTTTATGAACGCATGAATCACTGCCATAACCCTCACCAATTTTTGGTACACTTTCGGTACACTTTGATCATATAAATTTACAAATTTGGTAAGCTTTTATAAAGTTGAAAGTTGAATTTATTTGTTTCTGGCGCAGAATCGTGCAAGTATGTAAAGAGTTGTGCAGAGATTATTTTCCGCTCGAGACCTCCAAGAAGGCCCAAGCATATAAGTGCTGGGCCTTTTTTATTTCTCGGGGCACTTTCGGGGCACTTTTCTTCTTTCAGTCATCTACTCTTTGAAATTTCAAGCATCATCGTGAAATGAAGCGAAATGACTTTATGCTATGAATACATGATGAATAGAATTCGGTTTTGTTCGAATCTCAAATTGAACAGACATATCATTTTCCGACTGGAGTGGCCGACTTCTGGATGGAATTTATGACGTCTTAGCGGTTGTCAACGGGCTCAAAAAGGCTCATTTGAAGCTGATTTGTTGCTAATTTATAATTAGATAATCGGATTATTTCCGATTATCCGTTTTAAATATTACATTTGGGAATGAGAATGGTAGAAATTCACAAAGCATTGGCCCAACGGGCAGACTACCCGTTGCCTCATCAGGTGCTCCTCTCTCTTCTAAAGGATTACAAAAGACCAAATGACAAGATCAATGAGCTCATAAAAGAGCGCGCACTTACTCCAATTAAAAAAGGACTTTATATCGCGGGACCATCGCTCGATGCGGGAAAGCCAGAACCCTATCAGCTCGCCAACTATATCTACGGCCCAAGTTATGTGTCGCTGGAAACGGCCCTTTCCTTTCATGGCATGATTCCTGAAAAGGTCTATGAAGTAGCTTCGATGACAATAAAAGCGTCAAGAAAATTTTCCAGCGACGCAGGAGTTTATACCTATACGAAGTTGCCCCTTCCTTACTATGCATACGGGATTGAACAAATCCGCTTTCGGGAAAAGCAGACTGCTTTAATAGCGAGCAAAGAAAAAGCACTATGTGATAAAATTTTGACCACCCCGGGAGTTCTTTTCAGGAGCCGATCGCAGGCACAGTCCTATTTACTTGAAGACCTTCGGATTGATCCAGTAAAGTTGCGTGAGTTGAGCATCGACAAAATTCGCTCGTGGGTAAAAAAAGCTCCCAAGAAATCTAGCATTGAGATGCTTCTTAAAGTCTTATAAAGATTTATGATTAAAGATTGGATCGCGGAGTACAAACCTCGCAATAAAGAAGAAGCTTCACAGGCATTGCGTGAAATAATGCAGGAGATCGCATTGGCAGGCCTTTCCAGAGGTGCATTCTTTGAGAAGGCTGCGTTCTATGGTGGCACAGCATTGAGGATTTTTCACGGTCTCGATCGGTTTTCTGAAGACCTTGATTTCTCTCTGCTTGAGGTTAATCCCAAGTTCACGCTTGACCCTTTTTTTCCGGCAATCGAAGCGGAATTTGATGCCTTGGGATTGAAAGTCTCCATCCGGGAGAAAAAGAAGACGCTGGCGAACAACATTGACTCGGCATTTCTGAAATCTGATACGCTGTGGAGAGAATTGGTACTAGAAGGGACGATTCCACAAAATGGCTTGGATCAAAAGCCATCTGTCACCATAAAACTGGAAGTTGACCGTGAACCCCCTCTTGGATTCGAAACAGAGGACAAGCTGCTGATCAAACCCGTTTCTTTTTATGTAAAATGTTTTACGCTACCCGATCTTTTCGCTGGAAAAATGCACGCCTTACTCTTCCGCAAATGGAAGGAAAATGTCAAAGGTCGGGACTGGTACGATATGGAATGGTACATCAAGAAAAGGATACCCCTAGACCTAAACCATTTTGTTTTGCGGTCCCGAGACAGCGGGAATTGGAAAGAGGATACCATAACAGAGAAAGGGTTTCACGATTTATTAAAGCAGAAGATATCGACCGTGAATATGGATCGTGTTAAGGCAGACATCCGAAGATTTATTTCCAACCCTACAAGACTTGATATTTGGTCTGCAACGTATTTTCTAGACTTAGTCAAGCACTTGAAAATCGTGAAGCGGTGATTTGGCGTGAACCAAAGCATCCAGCTCAGCAAGAGGATTTATTAGGCAAAAATCAATTCCTCCGTGGAAACAGTCGTTACGTGGTTGGCCCTTGCCGCCAAGATTGAATCGAGCAGGCCATCCCATTGCTTGTTAGCCTGGGCAAGGCTGTCCTTGTTGACATCCAATACTGGCTGTAAGCCGCGAAGGTTTTAGTGTCCAGTCCTCTTCATGGAAGTCTTTGTAGGCACGCCAAGCATATTGTCGATGGTTGCCGCCGTCTTTTTCATAAACTTGGTGCAGAATATGTCTTTCAGAGGAACCTCGTCTACCCGGATCAGCTTTCCGTAATTGTCATATTTCGGTATGTATTTTATTTCCGTCCAGTCCGGCAGGTCGGCGATGGTCTTTAAGTTTTGATTCATCCTGAAATTTTGACACTACTTCGGGCATTTTGAAGTTGTATTTCTCAAGAACTTCCAGTGATTCATTACATTTGTTTTGATAGTTTTTGATGAATGCATGTATCGCTCCCATGGCCCCTTCGAATTTTGGTACTACTGGTACGCTTGGATGTATAAACTTACGGAAGGCGCGATGAAATGGATACTTACTTTGATAGAAAAAATTTGTTTGAATTGGTACCCTTTCGGTACACTTGTTGAAATGCCTTTGCCTAGCCCGGCCGTTCGAAGAAACGTTTCAAGTTAACGGATACGTCTAAGAATCCTAATTCATCCGTAATCAAGTCTCAACATAAAAGAATTATATAAATTGGAGCGGAAATTATCTTACACAAATAAAATAGCATTGTTATGACAACCATTCGGGTTCTTGTAGGCACGAAAAAAGGCGCATTTATACTTACCTCGGATGCCAATCGTGCAAAGTGGGTGGTCGACGGTCCCTTTTTTGGCGGATGGGAAGTGTATCACATGAAAGGATCACCAGCGGATCCCTCCCGGATTTATGCATCGCAGAGCAGCGGATGGTTCGGGCAGATCGTCCAGCGATCTGATGATGGCGGTAAAACATGGTTTCAACCTGGATTCAAACTCGGCGAACCCACGTCCACCCCTGAAGGAATGCCAGTAACAGAAAGCAACAAGTTTGCTTACGACACGACGGAGAAGGGTAAGCCTCTTACTACGCACCAGTGGTACGACGGCACCCAGCATCTATGGGAATTCAAGCGTGTATGGCATATGGAACCATCAATAACAGATGCCAATACCGTCTATGCAGGTGTCGAAGACGCGGCGCTGTTCAAATCTACAGACGGCGGGAGCACCTGGCAGGAGCTGTCAACGCTGCGTGGTCACCGCACTGGTTCATTGTGGGCACCCGGCGCTGGCGGTATGGCCGTACACACGATTATTGAGGACCAAAAAAATCCGCAAAGAATCTATATTGCTATCTCGGCTGCCGGCGTCTTCAGAACTGATGACGGAGGTAAGACCTGGAAGCCGATCAATAATGGCTTGTCATCCCTCCACATCCCTGACCCTCAGGCAGAAGTAGGTCATTGTGTGCACCGGATTGCGATACATCCTTCACGTCCAGAGGTGTTATTTATGCAAAAACACTGGGATGTCATGAGGAGCGACGATGCGGGCGAGTCCTGGTACAAAATCAGCGGCAACCTGCCATCCGATTTTGGTTTCGTGGTAGATGTTCATGCGCACGAACCCAACACAGTGTATGTGATTCCGATCAAGAGCGACTCCGAACATTTTCCGCCGGAAGGAAAGTTGCGCGTCTATCGCAGCCGAACAGGAGGAAATGAATGGGAACCGCTCACCAAGGGACTTCCACAAAAAGATTGTTATGTAAACATCCTTCGTGATGCTATGGCCGTCGACAGACTCGACCCGTGCGGGATCTATTTTGGTACGACCGGAGGACAAGTGTATGGATCCTCCGACGGAGGGGACAGCTGGAAACCGATCGTACAAAATCTCCCCTCCGTTTGCTCTGTAGAGGTTCAGGCGATCCCATGATTCGCGTTGCTCTTCCTTTTCATTTGCGCAATCTGGCCAACGTGGGATCGGAGGTGCAGCTGTCGGTAATCGGGGAAGTCACAGTGCAATCCATTTTGGACGCCATGGAGGAGCGCTATCCCATGCTTGCGGGTACGATTCGCGATCACGTGACGAAACAGCGCCGACCCTTTCTGCGGTTCTATGCATGTGGAGAAGATCTCTCGCTCACTTCCCCTCATACGCGGCTACCTGATAAGGTAATCGCAGGAGAAGAACCCTTTCTGGTGATCGGTGCTATTGCGGGTGGGTAGTCAATATTAATGCAGACTGGTCACCCTCTTAACTGTGCACGGAAAGCCCAGCATCATCTCGAACGGAAAAGAAACAGAATAGTATGAAAGTAACAAAGGATATTCGCGAACTTCGATGGTCATCAATGCTATCTTCTATGAAATTCGGAACGGTTTGCCTCTTGTTGCTCTCTGCACGGCTTTCCTTTGCTCAAATCTTCACGATAAAGGAGATCGTTAAGAATGGAGGCGAATATACCTTTCCGTTGATTCAATCATCGCAGAGAGCCAGCATGGCAGAAAAAATGAATATGGTCATTCAGAAAGAAATGGGTGGCGATCCCAAGGATCCATTTGAGGGTGTAGCGGGGGAGGATGATTACTCTTTCATGACTGGAGCCGTTAATGAACGCTTGTTGTGTTTGATCATCACTGGCGCTCACTCAGGTATGGGCTATCATGTCACGCGGTCCATTTACAATTTTGATTCTCGAACAGGAGAGACGATCGACCTGAACAAACTTTTTGGAAGCGAAGGACAGGTTAAATTAAGGAGGGCACTTTGCAAATCCTGGAAAGCGTCAATCAAAACCAACTTGAA
>JANYKP010000026.1 GCA_025358195.1 Cyclobacteriaceae bacterium | reverse complement strand
CCATTCCAGGCCGTGTTGAATGGAAGTGAGCGCTTTTTCCGAGGTAAAATAAAGGAAACTTGAATCGGAAGATTCCTCGCCCATCACGGTGCGAAAAACGCAACCTTTTGGGATTGAGCGATACGTGGACCGGTGCTTTGGTTTACTTTCCCTGCGGAAGGTGAACGAGAGTAAAATCATGGTGCTGATAGCGAATAGTGCGATGACAACGGCTTTCCAGGTTTTCATATGAATGGGTTTTTAATGTTTCACCAGGAGGATGAAAAGTCCGAGGTTATTCCATAAGAGTCTGGATTTTATTTTGAAACAAAGTCAACCCTCGCAAGTGGATCACACAAAGACTGCGCAAGGAGGGGATTAAGAACCTTAAAGCGAACGAATGTTAGGCAATCGCAATCGAAACCGGCAGCGATACCGCAAACGATTATTTACTTTTTTTTTCCAGTTTTATTTATTATTATTATTCCTAAATTTTTATTTTTCCGTCGCGCTTAATGGCCTTATTTAATATTATAACTAAACTGTGTTATTTGTAGGGATGTCGAAAAATAATTTTCACTGACTTAACTCCTTAACTCAATTGCTTAATTATCAATAGATTAACCCAATTTTCTACCTAACCCAATCATCATGAAAAAAGTGTACAAAAATGCGAAGAGGGTCGTGCTCCTTGTGCTATGGCTGGTATCTTCTCATGCTCTCCAGGCGCAAGAACGAACAGTGTCCGGAGCGATTAAAGATGAGACCGGCGCAAGCCTGCCTGGTGTAAACGTTATTTTAAAGGGAGCTTCTCAAGGCACGGTATCAGACGCTGACGGTAATTTTAAAATTAATATCTCTGGCAATGATGCTGTTTTGATTTTCTCGTTCATAGGATTTTCCACACAGGAGATTGCGGTTGGCTCAAAGACCAGCGTGACCGTATCCATGACATTGGATGTGAAAACCCTCTCAGAAATAGTTGTTACGGGATATGCCTCTCAGGAGAAAAAGGATTTGACAGGTTCCGTGGGTACCGTCAAGGCGGTTGATTTGATCGCCATTCCAAGCAGCAATATTAATAATCAGCTTCAGGGTCGCATTGCAGGGGTAACGGTAAGTGGTGATGGCCGTCCCGGTCAACCAGCCAAAGTAAGAATCAGGGGGTTTGGATCTTTCCAAAACAACGACCCCCTCTATGTGGTTGATGGTGTACCTACACAGGATATTTCCACACTGAATCCAGGTGATGTAGAAACTCTTTCCGTATTAAAAGATGCCGGTGCGGCTTCGATTTATGGGTCACGTGCTTCCAATGGTGTGATATTGATCACGACTAAGAGAGGTACTTCTGGTGGCATCAAAGTGAATTACAATGGATACTCCGGAACGCAGTATGCGGGTGGTGGGCCAACGAATATGTTAAATACAAAGGAATATGCTGACCTACAGTGGCTAGTTTATAAAAATGACGCAACGGTCGAAACGCACCCGATATATGGCCCGTCTTCCGCTGCCGGACCTAGCTTGCCGAGTTGGGCGGGTGATACCAACTGGTATAAAACCATCACACGCAACGCACGGATCATGAATCACGACTTGTCGCTTTCCGGGGGAAACGATAAGGCTAAATTCTATGCAGGTTTTAACTATTTTGATCAGCAGGGAATTGTCATCACGAACTTTTCAAAGAGGTTCACTGCCCGATTCAATTCAGAATTCAAAATTAAAGACAGGGTCACGATTGGTGAAAACGTAACCGTAGCCGGACGAACAGGAAACGGTGTCAATGGAAATGGAAATGAGGACAGTCCCGTAGCCAGGGTTTACAGTCTGCAACCGATAATTCCAGGGACCGTTAACCAGAACATAACCGGAATATCGCACAATTACATACCCGGGGAATATGGTGGTACCGGTATCGCGCCTCGCCTGGGAAACAGCCCTAATATCCTCGCTGACCTGGAGCGGGCTGCCGAGAATAGAAACAATGACATACGGATTATTGGTAGTACGTACGTGAATGTAAAAATCCTGGATGCCCTCAGTTTCAAAACCACCTTTGGAGGTACCTTCCAGAGCTCGTATCAAACCATCTGGACAGGTGCTACCTATGAACGATCTGAAAATGTAGCAACTTCTGCCTACACTGAAAGTTCCTCCTATAATAATGATTGGGTTTGGACCAATGCCCTTACATTTAACAAGACATTCGGAGCACACCGGATCCTTGCGGTGGGTGGCTATGAAGCCGTTAAGTATGGAATTGGCAGAGGGTTGTCTGGAAACAGAGCGGGCTATTTCTCTACCGCTACTTCCTACAGAACGCTGACCAATGGATCCCAAATAAAAGATGCCAGCTCCTTTTTCAACACGCCTACGACCTTGGCCTCAACTTTCCTGAGGGCTGATTATGCCTATAACGATAAATATTTATTGGCGGTCACGGTAAGAAGAGATGGATCGTCGCGATTTGGAGAATCCAATCGATATGGTGTGTTCCCTTCCGTTTCAGCAGGTTGGCGCGTCAGCCAGGAGAGTTTTATGGAAGGTATCAGCTTTCTATCGGATCTGAAAATCAGAGGAGGTTACGGTACGATGGGTAATCAATTGGCTATATCACCTCAGAATCAATACTATCTATACGGTGGAGCCATAAGCGAATCAAACTATGACCTAAACGGAGGCGGTGCATCTTCACTTCAGGGATTCAGACCTACCCGGATTGGTAATCCGAATGCTAAGTGGGAAACCAACGTCACAACAAACATCGGATTTGATGCCGGATTCCTCAATAACAAACTTCAGGTCACATTCGATTGGTACACCAAGCAGACAAAGGATTTATTATATAATCCTGCATTGCCAGGTACAGCGGGAGCTGCAGATGCTCCATTTATAAATATTGCAGAAATGAAAAACACTGGAATTGATCTCCAGGTAATCTACAAGCAACAAATCTCAACAGATTTGAGTTTTGAAGGTAACCTGACGTTAACATCCTATAATAATAAGATTGTGAAAGTAGCCGACGGAATTAACTATTTCCAATCCGGAGGATCCAGGATCGGTTCTTTTAACCGGAACCAGGAAGGGTATCCGGTATCTTCATTCTATGGCTATCAGGTTCAGGGATTATTCCAAAGCGCTGCAGAAGTTACAGGAGCAGCCACCCAGGATGGCGCAGCGGCAGGCTTTTTCAGGTATAAGGATCTCGATGGAGATGGAGCCATTACACCAAAAGACAGATCCTTTATTGGTAATCCGAACCCTGATTTTACCTATGGCTTAAACTTATCGGCCACGTTTAAGAACTTTGATGTATCAACTTTCTTTTATGGATCACAGGGTAATAAAATTTTCAATTATAACAAGTGGTGGACTGACTTCTGGCCTTCTTTCCAAAACCAAAAGAGCAAGGATTTGTTATACAATAGCTGGACACCAACCAATACAGGGGCTTCTACTCCGAAAGCGTCTAACGTATCTAATTTTTCAACCAATACGCAATCAACCAGCTATTATGTTGAAAATGGTTCCTTCCTGAGATTGAAAAATATTCAGGTAGGTTATCGTCTTCCAGGTTCGGTTGCCAGTAAAATCGGTCTGACATCCGCGCGAGTTTATTTGCAGGGAGTTAACTTGTTTACCGTTAAGAAGTATACGGGTCTTGACCCTGACATCAACAACGGCGGTGATGTTAATTTTGGCGTGGATCAAGGTGCTTACCCGCTGGTTAAACAATTTATTGTGGGCGTTAATCTTGGCTTTTAATTAATGAATATCCTAAATTAATATATATGAAAAAATTTAATCTTAAAGTGGGATTGACGATAGGCCTGCTTATGGCCTTTACAAATTCATGCAAAGAGGATTTTCTTACGGTAAAGCCAAATGGCGCTCTGAGTGCCGCCGTGTTGGCTACTTATGATGGCGTGGATGGTCTTTTGATTGGCGCCTATTCCATGATTGATGGTGTTTCATCGGTTGGTTTTGGCTGGGAGGCGGCTTCCTCCAATTGGGTATTCGGCAGTATACGAGGAATGGAAGCGAATAAGGGGACGGATTCAGGTGACCAACCGGATATCAATCCCATTCAAACATTTAGTGAGGCAGCGACAAATCCTTATTTAAATGTAAAATGGAGATCAGTTTATGATGGAATTTCTCGTGCTAATGCCGCCCTAGTTACTCTTGCGATCGCTGAGAAAGCAGGTACCGTAACGCCCGCCCAGGCTGATTTGTTAAGAAATCAGGCAAAAGCGCTACGAGGTGTTTACCACTTGGAGGCGTGGAGAATGTGGAATATGATCCCGTATCTTGATGAAAACACAGACCCGAAGACGGTCGTCAATACGGCCGATGTGACTGCGAGCATTATTGCAGATCTTGACGCTGGAACAAATTTGCCAATTAATATGACACAGATTGGGAGGTTTAATAGCACCGTAGCCAAAGTGTTTAAGGCAAAAGCGCTGATGCAAATGAAAAAGGATTATGCGGCTGCTAAGACCATTTTGATGGATGTGATCGCCACCGGTAAAAAACCGGATGGTTCAGCTATTGGTCTGTCCGCAAAATTTGGTGATGTGTTCGATGTTTCCAACAGGAATGGAATTGAGTCTATTTATACCGTACAATATTCTGTGAATGATGGCTCGGGTGGTTGGAACGGTGGATGGGGAGAAGTGTTAAACTTCCCCTATAAAAGCGCTGCTTCACCAGGTGGTTGCTGTGGTTTCTTCCAGCCAACACATGAATTGGTTAATTCATTCAGAACATCGGGTGGTCTACCCTTGCTGGATGGAAGTTATAATTTGGCCGGAGAACAGCTTATACGGGATGAAGGGGTTCCAGGAGGAGATTTATGGAAGGCCTCAACATCCTATGCGAAAAATTCAGGTGTAACTGTATATAATCCGTTATTTCCATTTAAAGATCTAGGCTACCAATCGCTTACGGATGCCAACAAAGGGAAAGATCCACTCATAAGCCCAGCTGACTGGCAACTGGTTTGGACGGAAGACAATTCAAAAGCCGTTGATCCTCGTCTAGACTGGACTGTTGGAAGAAGAGGCATACCCTATCTTGATTGGGGAGTCCATACGGGCTCGGACTGGATTCGCGATCAGACATATGCAGGTCCCTATAGCCCTAAGAAGCAGGTGTATAAAAAATCACAGGAAGGACAATTGACCGAAGTGGGTAGTTGGACCTCCGGATGGACGGCCAATGGGTATAGAATGATTCGTTATGCAGATGTATTGCTTTTATTGGCTGAATGCCAGATAGAGACAAATGATCTGGCAGGAGCGCTTGGTAACATCAATTTGATCCGGAACCGTGCCGCGAATACCGCAGGATTTGTGAAGGAATCAGATGGCACAACGAATGCGGCTACCTATGCGATAGCGGCCTATCCGTCTTTTCCGGATCAGACGTATGCTCGCAAAGCCTTGCGCATGGAA
Organism: Cyclobacteriaceae bacterium; assembly: GCA_025358195.1. Taxonomy (GTDB): domain Bacteria; phylum Bacteroidota; class Bacteroidia; order Cytophagales; family Cyclobacteriaceae; genus ELB16-189. Next base: position 2,836 of record JANYKP010000026.1, on the reverse strand, counting down.
AGAAAACTGGAACTGGGGATGGAAGGTCACCGCTTCTTTGATTTACAAAGATGGGGAATCGTCCAAACAGAGTTGAGTAGTGTTCTGACGTTTGAAAAGACGAAGCGCGCTGCACTTTATGGTGCTGCCACGGTAGGCCCTGAAGATGTTAATTTCCCTATTCCGCAAAATCAGATTGACATCACGCTTGGTAAATTGGTGCAGAACCGATAATCGAATAACCCAGCCTTAAGGCTGGGTTATTCAAGTGCACCCCACATGGACTTTAGTCCAACGTGACAATTTGAGATACGACCGGTTATAAGGCTGCTGAGAGGCAGCCTTTTTTTTGACTAATTTGCAAGCCATCGGTAAAGTTCGCTTTGGAGATATTCAAATGTTAGACCACAACATGCATGAATAAAATAATCCGTCTTTTAGTCCTGAGTTGTGTCCTTTTTTCTTGTTCAAAGAAGGCCCCCCGGTTTCAACTCCAGGATCCAGGGGTTACAGGAATTAGTTTTAACAATAAGATTATTGAAAATGATTCCTTTAATATTATGAAAAACGAATACATGTATAATGGGGGAGGAGTGGGCGTCGGTGATCTTAATAATGACGGATTGCAAGATCTTGTATTTGTCGGCAACAAGGTGTTAACCCGAATTTATCAGAATCTAGGCGGGTTGAAATTCAAAGATATCACAAAGAACTTTGAGGGAATGGACAGCGCGCAGTGGCTGAGTGGGGTTTCTATTACGGATGTCAATGCGGATGGTCTGATTGATTTATACTTTACCTCAACAATGAGCAAAGACAGCCTTCAGCGAAAAAATAAGTTATGGGTAAACCAGGGCGTTGCATCGGATCAATCACCACGATTTAAAGAGATGGCTGAAAGTTATGGAATTGCCGATCCGGGGTATTCGATGCAGGCTGCATTTTTTGATTATGACCTGGATGGCGATTTGGATTTGTACATCCTTAATAATATTGTCAACAAACAAGTGCCCACCAACTTTCGTCCAAAAATTACAGATGGCAGCTCCATCAACAATGATCAACTTTATAATAATTTGGGCAATGGGAAATTCAGGAATGTGACAAAAGAGGCGGGTATCGTTTATGAGGGCTTTGGTCTTGGTCTGGCCATGGGCGATATTAATAAGGACGGGTATCCGGATATGTATATATCCAATGACTACATATCCAATGATTTGCTATACATCAATCAGCGCGATGGGACATTCAAAAATGAGATAAAGGATTTCTTGTCGTACCAATCAAGATTCTCCATGGGCAACGATTTATCAGATATCAACAATGATGGTAATCTTGATATTATCACGATGGACATGTTGCCTGAACAATATTTCAGAAAAAAACAGACAATTAACGGAAACAGCTATTACGTTTATATTAACAATGAGAAGTATAATTATGAACCGCAGTTTGCCAGGAATATGCTGCACATGCATAATGGTTTTATCAATGGCCGCATGCTTCCATTCAGTGAAGTGGGTCAAATGATGGGTGTATACCAAACCGAATGGAGTTGGGCTCCTCTATTTGCCGATTATGATAATGATGGTGATAAGGATTTGATGGTCACCAATGGCTTTCCCAAAGATTTAACAGATAAGGATTTTACGAATTACAAGGCCCAGGTTTACGGATCTTTGGCTTCGGATATGCATATGATCAGCCGGATACCGATTGTGAAAGTCCCAAATTATGCTTACGAGAATGTGGGCGGCAATGCGTTCAAAGATCAGACCGAAGAATGGGGTTTAAAGATTCCGTCTTTTTCAAATGGTGCAGCCTTTGTTGATTTGGACAATGATGGTGATTTGGATTATGTGGTGAATAATATAAATGACAATGCATTCTTGTATAAGAATAATACAAATTCGGAGACCGAACAAAAAGTCAACTATATCCGGATTCAATTAAAAGGGGAGGGAGCCAATACGCTTGCCATCGGCGCAAAAATTGAATTATGGTGTAACGGGACGTATCAGTACGCTGAAAAATTCCTTTCGAGAGGATATATTTCTTCGGTTGACCCAACGATTCACTTTGGGCTGGATGGCAATCAAACAATCGATTCTATAAAGATTACCTGGCCCATGGGCACGAAAGTTTCCGACCTCAAAAATGTGGCTCCCAATCAGATTCTTCTGATCGAAGAAAGCAAGGCCATACCAAACGTAGAGAAGTCCGTTAACGAAAAACAGGCGTATCTTTTTCAAAAATCCGTTAACCAACTCGACTACGTCCATACGGAAAAGGATTATATCGACTTTTTCCAAGGCCAAAACGTAATGCAACACAAATTCTCGCAGATTGGACCCTGCATGGTCCAGGGTGATTTAAACAAGGATGGGATCGAAGATCTTATTGTAGGCGCCACCAGCGATCAGCCCACGACTGTATTTCTTCGTATGGGAGGGAAATTTCATAGAGCTGAGCTGATGGGTTTGTCCGGTGACAAAGATTGCGAGGAGTCGGATATGGTAATAATGGATGTGGAGGGTGATGGTGATAATGACGTGATAGCCATCGCGGGTGGCTATCAGAATGAGGATGTAAATAAATACAAGCATTTCCTGTATAAAAATGAGGACGGAAGATTTTCAAAAGTGGAAATTTCAATCCCTTCTTTCCCGGCTTCTGTGGTTCGTCCGGTTGATTTTGATCATGATGGCGACATGGACCTCTTTATTGGTGCCCGGGTGAGAAAGGGAAAATTTCCATTGTCACATCCTTCGCGTCTACTTATGAATAACCAGGGCACCTTTGTGTCGGATGATAGCAACAGTTTTGCGTTGGGGATGGTCACGGATGCCACCTGGTC
>JANYKP010000575.1 GCA_025358195.1 Cyclobacteriaceae bacterium | reverse complement strand
AACTTATCCAGTTAGCCGATGGAAGTTATGCTTCCACCAAGAAAACGAAAACAACGGAGGGTGTTGTAGATCACGTCAATCCTCGCTTTGCCTATATCAATACAGGGGATGAAACTGACATTTATGTCCGTGAGCGGGATCTGGGTACAGCCCTTCATGGTGACACGGTGAAAGTTTCAGTGATCAGCCACCGCCCAGGGGAAAAGCCTGAAGGAAAAGTGGAGGAAATTGTCAAGCGAAACCGCACGCGCTTTGTGGGCCGACTTGAGATGTCCCCGAATCGCTTTGCTTTTGTTGTGCCCGACTTTAAGAAGATTTATCAGGATTTTTTCATCTATCAGGAGAATGTTGGGGAAGCAAAGAACAATGACAAAGTTTTATTTGAGGTCACCCGTTGGGGTGATGGGGATAAGAGTCCGGAAGCGAAAGTAATTGAAGTACTGGGCAAGACCGGTGAAAATGAAGCGGAGATTCACTCCATCATGGCAGAGTTTGACCTGCCGTTCCGTTTCCCTGAAAATATATTGCAAGCATCTGAAAAGATTGACGAAAATATTTCAAAAGAAGAAATAAAGAAGCGATGGGATTTTCGGGACGTCCTCACATTTACCATCGATCCTGAAGACGCCAAAGACTTTGACGATGCTATTTCTTTCCGAAAGATTGAAAACGGTTTGTTTGAAATCGGCGTACACATTGCTGATGTTACGCATTATGTGATTCCGGGCACACCGCTGGATGAAGACGCATTCGATCGCGCAACCTCTGTATATCTCGTAGACCGTACGGTTCCTATGCTTCCGGAAAGATTATCAAACGGATTGTGCTCTCTGCGTCCCAATGAAACGAAACTCACCTTTGCGGCCGTTTTTGAAATGGACAATAAAGGGAAAGTGCATAAAGAATGGTTTGGCCGAACTGTGATACATTCTGATCACCGCTTTTCATACGAAGGAGCACAGGAGGTAATTGAAAGTGGTAAGGGAAATTTTGCCGATGAGATTAAGCTGTTAAACGATTTGGCCATCAAGCTGAGGAAGGAGCGGTTTGTGCGGGGGGCTGTCAACTTTGAAACGACCGAAGTGAAGTTCAAATTGGATGAAAAAGGGAAACCGCTGGCCGTTGTTCCCAAAATCCGCAAAGACGCGCACAAGCTTATTGAAGAGTTTATGTTACTGGCCAATAAAGCGGTTGCAACTTTTATTTATAAGCTCAGAAAAGGTGGAGACAAGAATACATTCGTCTACCGTACCCATGATTTTCCGAATCCCGAAAAAGTCAGCGACTTCGCACAATTTGCCAAACAGTTTGGGCATACACTGCAGATAGAGGAAAATGTTGTCTCGCGGTCGCTCAACAAGCTGATGGACGAAATAGAAGGTAAACCGGAACAAAATGTATTACAGTCATTGGCCGTGCGCGCCATGGCAAAAGCAAAATACACGACCGAACCAAAAGGACATTTTGGCTTGGCGTTTGACCATTACACACACTTCACATCTCCCATACGGCGATATCCCGACATGATGGTACATCGCTTGTTGCAACATTATTTGGACAATAGGAAACCGGTGAGTAAGAATGAATTTGAAGCAAAGTGTATACACAGCTCCGAACGCGAAAAGCGCGCCGCAGATGCCGAACGTGCCTCTATTAAATACAAGCAAGTAGAATTCATGAGCCTGGCTGCAGACAAACTGTATGCGGGTATTATTACGGGCGTCACCGATTTTGGAATTTTCGTGGAGATTATTGAAACCAAGTGTGAAGGAATGGTCCGGTTGGCGGACATGAAAGATGATTTTTATGAATTTGATGAAAAGAATTATCGTGTGATTGGCCGGAGAAGAAAGAAAATCTATCGCCTCGGCGATGAGGTAGAAGTTCGGGTAAAAAAGACAGACATTGATCGGAGGACGATGGATTTGGCTTTTGAAAACACATCGGGTGAATTTATGGAGGAGGTTCGTCCCCGTCCAAAAGAGGAGCGAGCCCGTCCGGATCGTAATTCGAATCGCAAGCGAAGGTGACGTATTGATGGAAAAATACCTTTCATTGCTCGAATCTGAAATCCGAAAGCAGCAATTCGGCACACAACCCGGGTCACTCTACGAACCCATCCGATACATCATGGCCCTGGGTGGGAAGCGACTGCGACCCTTGTTGACATTGTTGTCGTACGCCATCTACAAAGAGAAGGTTGAACCATGCGTGCGCTATGCTGCTGCCGTCGAGGCCTTTCACAACTTTACATTGATGCACGATGACATCATGGACAAGGCGCCGCTGCGGAGAGGGAAGGCTACGGTCCACGAAAAATGGAACATCAATACAGCCATCCTTGCGGGAGATGTCATGCTGGTGAAAGTGTATGATTTGTTTCTGGGTCTGGAGCAAGACAAACTAAAAGAGGTTCTGACCCTGTTCAATGAATGTGCCGCCGGCGTATGCGAAGGACAACAATGGGACATGGAATTCGAATCGAAAAGAAGGGTCACGGAAGCTCAGTACATTGAAATGATTCGTCTTAAAACGGCCGTATTGTTGGGATTCAGTCTTGAACTGGGAGCTGTGCTCGCAGACGCTCCCGAACTGGACCGGAAACTGTTGCGCGAAGCGGGTGTCAATCTTGGTATTGGATTTCAATTGAAGGATGATTTGCTGGATGTATATGCTGATAGAAAGAAATTTGGCAAACAGGTTGGAGGCGATATCATCGCAAATAAAAAAACTTTTTTAGTGATAAAGGCACTTGAGAAAGCGAAGGGTGCCGATAAAAAGGAACTTCAGCGTTGGCTCACCGCCCGGAAATTTGATAAGCGAAAGAAGGTGGCAGCCGTATCGGCATTGTATGACAGACTTGGAATTCAATTGCTAACGGAGAAAAAAGTTCAGGAATATTTTGAGAAAGGATTCGCCGGACTCCGTCAGCTGACGATGAAAGAAAGAGTACAACCCCTGCTGCAGTTTGCAAAGGAATTGGCGGAGCGACAGCGGTAGGGCTGGATTCTGGTTTCTGGGTACTGGTTGTTGGGAACTGGATAATGGATGCTGCTGTCAATATCTAGCAGCGAGGATCAATTTTTTCATTGCTTTCTCTTGTAGAAAAACAATTTTGCCCGCTCTCCTTTCGCGTTTTCTCCCAGTGTATAAAAGCCGGAGCCATCGCGTGCCCAGGCGATCGCTTCGCCTTGTGGTTCGGGGTCATAGGGAAGTTCGATGGCCGGTTTTTTCAAAAGGTCTATAATGGATTCATCTCCGGTCTTCTTCCAATAGTAAATGTGTTCATAGTCTTTCAGTAACACTTCTTTGCCGTCGATCGATATGTCACCGCCATTAATATTTGTGAGGGGAAGTTCACTTACCTTATTTGCGATAAGCGTGTCGGCAGTGAATGGATGCAGAATTTCATAAATGCTTACATTTTTTTCCCGTTTCGAAATCAGGTACAGGTTTTTACTTACCGGATCACTCAACAGCGCTTCGGAGTCGCGAACCCCGTCGGAAAGTTTTACGATCAGTGTATCAAAATCACGTATCACTTCGGTCTGATCAATGGAGGGTTCTTTTGTGCGATAAATGTATTTAAGTGGATAGCGTGATAAATTATCACCAATGTCGCCGATGTAGAGGTAATTTACATTTTCTTCTGATCCGGGGCCCAGTGTGATATCTTCCCAGTCACGATTCGTGATACCGGAGAAGGTGAAAACTTGTCTGGTTACAGCAGTTGAGTCCAGTAGAAAAAGTTCGGCCGGATTACCACTGTCATTATGGGTCCAGAAATATCCCGGATTGCGGGCACTGCCCACCAGTCCTGAAGCTTCTTCCAATTTCGGATTTTTGTTTGTGCCCACCGCCTTGCCTTTCTCGAACGGTTTTTCATTCTTCAAAGAAGAGTTGCAGCCCGCCAGCACAATGAGAAAAAGGAAATGCGATAAATATTTAAAAGTCATAGGGCAAGATGAATTTTTGAAGAATATTTTCCTAACGAAATTCTTTAGGATTGGTACAAGAACATGCATGTCGCGCAAAGCCGCTAAGGTAATTACGCAAAGAAACGCAAAGTCTTTTATTGCTGTTCAAGCGTCGCGCTCTCCTTGGCATGAATCTGTTTGCCAGGTTCTCTCTCCTCATTGTAATTAACAGAAGGGAATTTATTATTATTTAAAATTCTTTCTTCTTACTTCTTCCTACTTTTGCCCCGTGAAAAATGAAGATATTGATCCGGAGGATCGGGAGGACGATGAACTGTTTGAACACCATCGTATTGTGGTGGATGACGGCCAAAGCCTGGTGAGGATTGATAAGTTCCTGATGGATCGTCTGTCAAACGTTACGCGGACAAAAATTCAAAATGGCATCCACGATGGTTTTGTCAAAGTCAACGAGAAACCGATCAAACCAAACCATAAGATTCATCCAGGTGATGTAATCACAGTTTCATTTCCAGAGCCACCGCGGGATACGGATGTAAAACCTGAAAATATTCCCCTGGAAATTATTTTCGAAGATGAACATTTGCTGATCGTAAATAAGGCGGCCGGTATGGTGGTGCACCCAGCCTTTCAAAACTGGACCGGCACCTTAGTCAACGCGTTGGCCTATCACTTTCAGAATTTGCCGGAGATGCCAGGCAATACGGGAAGACCCGGGCTCGTGCACCGGATTGACAAGGACACATCGGGATTGTTGGTTATCGCGAAAACAGAATTGGCACTTACGCAGCTCGCCAAACAGTTTTTTGATCATACCATTGAGCGCACCTACTGGGCCTTGGTTTGGGGAGAGCCCTCGTTAGCCTCCGGGACCATTAACATAAATGTTGGCAGAAGCTTAAAAGATCGCAGGGTTACTACCGCCTTCCCGGAAGGTGATCACGGCCGTACCGCCATTACCCATTACAAAATTTTAAGATCGTTGCGCTATGTTTCGTTAGTGGAATGTAAACTTGAAACGGGCCGCACACACCAGATCCGTGCGCACATGAAATATCTCGGACATCCGGTTTTTAACGATGCCATGTATGGCGGGGATCAGGTGCTGAAGGGGACTACCTTCTCTAAGTACCGTCAGTTCGTTGAAAATTGTTTTAAGATCATTCCGCGTCAGGCACTGCATGCTAAAACTCTGGGCTTTGTTCATCCTGCAACTAAAAAATTCCAACACTTTGATTCAGAACTTCCGAATGATTTTAAGGAAGTAATGGAGAAGTGGGACCATTATGTGAAGTACAATTGATTATTGATTACGAATTGAAGGCCTCACCCCTGGCCCTTCTCCGGGGGAGAGGGGAAGTAGTATCTAAAGAGATTCGGCATAGAACACGCGCTTTACCCGTTCACTTGTACTCGTTAATAATTCATAGGGGATCGTATCGATCCATTTGGCAACTTCACGTATCGGGAGCGTGGGGCCAAAAACAATCACTTCATCCCCTTCGCTCGCCACAATGCCAGTGATGTCTACCATCGTCATGTCCATGCATACATTTCCGACCACAGGCGCGCGCTGCCCATTAATCAAAACACGTCCCTTTCCCTGGCTGAAACTTCTGCTGAAGCCGTCGGCATAGCCAATCGCAAGTGTAGCCAGGCTCATGTCTTTTTTTGCGCTGCCTTTTCGCCCGTAACCGATCGTGTCACCTGCCTTGATGGTTTTAATTTGCGAGATCACTGTTTTAAGTGTGACCACCGGCTTAAGGTTTGCATTGCCTTCTTCTGTGGGATCAACACCATACAAACCAATACCCAGCCGCACCATATCAAACTGATATTGCGGTAAGCGGAGAATCCCCGGTGAGTTTAACAGATGACGAAGGGGTTTACCGCCCAACCCATTTTCCAATCGGTCGGCCATTCGCACAAATTTCGTTGCCTGATCTTTCGAAAAATCATCATGCAATTTTTCATCAGCTCCCGATAGGTGTGAGAAAACAGAAGCTACGGTGATATTTTTCCGTGGCAGAAGAAGTTGTGTCACGTTTTCAAGTTCTGACTCTTCGAACCCCAGGCGGTGCATACCAGTGTCCATCTTGAGGTGAATTGTGCACGATCGACCATTCAGAAAGTCGATGAGCCCTCGTAAGATTCGCATGTTGTATAGCTCCGGTTCCATCCGGTATTCAAGCAAAGAAGCAAAGCTCTCTTCCGAAGGATTCATCACCATGATGGGCAGCGAGATGTTGTTTTTGCGAAGCTCAATGCCCTCATCAGCATACGCGACGCCGAGGTAGTCGATTCGATGGTATTGCAATAGATTGGCGACCTCTTCACTGCCGCTGCCGTACGCGAACGCCTTCACCATCGCCATTAACTTGGTGCCCGGGTTGATTTTCGATTTGAAATAGTTGAGGTTTTGCACCATCGCACTTAAATCAACTTCCATTACCGTGCCGTGTACTTTACGCTCCAGCCGTTGCACAATTTTTTCAAATTGAAAAGGTCGGGCTCCTTTGACGAGGACCACTTCGTCTGCAAATGTATCCGGTTTGAAAGCCTCCAGGAATGCTTCGGTAGAATTATAAAAGTTTCCCCCGGGAAAGAGTTGCGCGTGTGCCCGTAGTACGGGACCTATGCCAATCATTTTATTAACATTTCCCGATTCGACCAGTTGTTTCAATTTCTCCATCAATGCCTTGGCTGAGAGTCCGGATTGCAGAACATCAGAAAGAATTAATGACTTCTTCGCTTTCTGTTGGCTTTTAAGAAAGTCAAGGCTGATGTGCAGACCCGCCAGGTCATTGTTATAGGAATCATCAATGATAACGCAACGATTAATGCCTTGTTTTATCTCCAGTCGCATCGGCACCGACCTCAATGTTTGCAGGCGCTCCACAATGATCGAGGACTTATATCCCCGCAGCAGCATGTACGACATAACATGAAAGGCGTTCTCCTGGGAGGCAACATCCCGAAAAGGGAGTCGAAGGATAAAGGCTTCTCCTTTATGTGTTACTTGAAAGCCTCCGGAATTCAAAGGTCTGATGATGACATCGGCTTCTGAACGAAGGCTCCAGGTAAAAGAAAGAATTTTTTTTCCGAGAGCCGTTGTGTGAATCAGTTCGTGATCTTTACAATAAATCACTTTCTCGCAACCTGAAAAGAGTTTTAATTTCTCTTCCACCTTTTCCTGACGGGTAGCAAACCCCTCATCGTGAGCACTCCCAAGATTCGCGAAAATTCCAAGCGTAGGCTTTATGACGGCCTGAAGTTTCTCCATTTCACCAGGCTTTGAAATTCCAGCCTCAAAAATTCCTAGCTCATGATGGCCTTGTATCTGCCATACAGACAAGGGTACCCCTACCTGTGAATTATAGCTTCCTGGATTTTTTATGATTTGAAGATGATGGGATAGCACCTGAAATAACCATTCTTTAATAATGGTTTTTCCATTACTGCCCGTAATACCTACGATGGGCAGTTCGAACTGATTTCGATGATGGCGGGCAATCGCCTGCAGTGCATCCATTGACGAATGAACTTTTAAAATATTCGCACCTGGAAAGGAAGCTTCATTGATTTTATTTTCAACCACAAATTGACGCAATCCGTAATGATATAGTTCTTTTAAAAAAAGATGACCGTCGTGTCGTTCTCCTTTCATCGCAAAGAAGATTGAGCCTTCGCTGACCACGGCCTTGCGACTGTCGATTAACAACGTTTGAATGGGCCTGTCTTCAGAAAATTGAAGAGGGTCCCCTTGGCAGATGGCAGCTAGTTCTTTAAAACGCATCCTGGTATTTTGCCATAATCTATTTTTGGTAATCAGTCAACCCAAACCGATTACCGGTTACTGATTACCTGATCACCGATTACCGATTACTAAAAAAGCCGCGCTCCATTCGGCACCGTTTTGTCGATCGAAGTCAATACCACTTTTCCGTCTGCATCCGGGAACCCAGTCACCAAGACTTCTGATAGAAAGGTCGCAATTTGCTTGGGTGGAAAGTTTACCACGCAGGCCACCTGGCGCCCGGGGAGATCCTCCAGTTGATAATGATGGGTGATCTGAACACTTGATTTTTTTGTGCCCAGATCTGGTCCCAGATCAATCCACAGCTTAAAAGCCGATTTTTTGGCCTCTGGGAAGGGTTCTGCCCTCAGGATGGTTCCCGCCCGGATATCTACTTTGTTAAAGTCTTCCCATGTGATCATTTGACAAATTTTTATAACTTTCGAATCCCTTTTTAATGTTCCGGCACAACCGGGAAAGCATGAAAGTAAAGGTTTCCCATCTTTTGTTCGCTGCTGCAGCAACTTTCTTGTTGGCACTTACAGTCCAGGCACAAGATGAGTTACCATTGCGTGAAATTCAGGATCCCACTCACCGCGAACTTAACCTTGACGAAGATAAGACTTTGATCTATGATCATCCCAGCCATTTATCAATCGTAAGAGATTCATCGCGCGCGACGCCTATCGTACCCGCAAAAGTTTTGAAACAGGATACTCACAAAAACAGTCGTAAGGAAAAAGAAGAAGAGGATGCCCTTTCCTTCAATTTTCTTTATTATATGTTTCAAAAGTTTAAGATGTCTGATTTGATTGATCCGCAGTAGGCTTTTTTCCATCAATTTTTTAATTATAGTTTTCTCAGTTCAGCAGGCTTGACAGCAAGCCTATTGCAGTAATTCTTGTCGAGCCGAAGCCCCTCTGTGCTCCTTTGTTTGCATTCCTCCGTGGCCCTCTGTGTTACAAGAATTCGACACCCATTCGACAGCGATACTCCAAGTATTTGACTGAGGAATTTTTTAACACAGAGATGCACCGAGGAATGCACACGGAGATGCACAGAGAGAATGCATGCTTAGGCAACCTCTTTCCCCATCACCCATTTCAGCATTTCAAACCAATCCTGGCGATCGAGTTTTATATCAAGCGAACGTGCTGCTTCGATGATCCGCTCGGGTTTGGTTGTGCCGATGATGGGAAACATGTTAGCGGGGTGTTTCATCAGCCAGGCCAAAGCCAATTGAGCATAGGATGCATTGTACTTGACCGCTTTGTTAAATACAGAACGCTCATCAGCCGCAATAGATTTTCCACCACCCAAGGGCGACCAGGCCATCGGGGAGGCATGAAACTCCATCAGCATATCCAGGTCGCCATTAAACAGCGGGTCAATTCGGGAAAGTGAAATTTCAATCTGGTTGGTAACCAGCGGAAATGGAAGGTGATGCTGCAACATCCGGAATTGCGAAGGGGTAAAATTCGAAACACCAAAGTGTAAAACCTTGCCTTGCTTCTTAAGGTGGCTGAAGGACTCGGCAACCGCATGCGGATCCAGCAGCGGATCTGGACGGTGAATCAGCAGCAACTCCAGCCGGTCCGTTCCCAGCATCTTCAATGAATTCTCCGCCGACCAGATGATATGCTCTTTGGAAGTGTCATAGTGTTTTACCCAGGTAGCGGGGCGCCGGGATGAGGGGAACTTAATTCCACACTTCGAAACTAATTCCATCTTCTCACGAAGCGATGGATTTTTCCGGAGGACATTTCCGAAAATCTCTTCGTTGCTATGATCCCCATAAATATCAGCATGGTCAAAGGTGGTGATGCCCTGATCAAGTGCTGCGTGGATCAAGCGTTCAACTACATCCGGTGAAACAGTATGCCAGCGCCAGGCACCGGCAATGATGCGTGAAAAAGTCGGCCCTTCCGGATGGATTTTTAGCAAAGGAATCAAGGAGGAATACGTTAAACGGCTAAATTCAGACTTTCGACTCAAATAAAAAAGAATTCAGGCCAGAACGGAATGAGACGAAAGGAATCAATTCAGCAGTCCGCCTTTCAGCCGAAGGAGTTCCGTTTCGGACAATTTTGCATTGTAGCGTGCGGCGATAAGTCTGTTATAGGCATCGGCAAGACTTTGTTGTGCTGTGCGCAATTCGATAAACGTTGTGATTCCTCTTTTGAAACTTTCCAGGGCGATCATTAAATTTTCTTTAGCCAGCAGAATATTTTCTTCTTCAATCAGTAACTGCCTTTTGGTGTTGTCATAATTGACATATGCATTTCGAACACCTACGATCGCCAGCGTTAGTTGTTGTTCATAAACAAGTTTTTGACGATCAATATTTATTTTGGATTGACTGATAAGTCGATTGACGTTCATGGCGTTTATGATCGGAACAGAAACACTAAGTCCATAATTGTAGCCCCTATTTCTATTAAATTTTAATGCGAACGGACTCGTCTGCAATTCATTTTCCGTCTGGCCAAAGTTATAATTTGAGACAAAACTGAGGACGGGCGACCGGCTCGCGCGATTTTCGCGGAGGACGAGATTGGCGACATCGATATTTTTTTTTGCAACGACCAATGCTTGGTTTGTATTTTCGATCCCAGAAATAATTTCGTCCATCGTTAAAGAAAGATTGATCGGTATAGTATCGCCCACCTCGTAGATGTCTGGCAGAGCCATTCCCAATAAGCCATTCAATTGATCTTTTAGTTGCTGTATGACTGTTTGCTGTTGTAAAATTGCGGTTCGTTGGGCATTAAGATCCACTTTAGCCTGGAGCAGTTCTGGTTTTCCGCCGGTACCAACCTGCAATTTTTTTTCGGCCAGCTTCACGCGCTCTTCGCTCACCGCCATTAATTCCTGGGTTGCTTTTAGCTGTTGTTTTTGTCGTACAATATTAAAATAGGTGTTGATCACGGAAGCCGTAGTATTTATCATCTGGTTGCGGACGTTTGCTTCTCCCAGTATAGCCAACTCTTCAATGCGTTTTCGTGTTGCAAACATTTTGGTGCCATCAAAGAGCGTCCATACCAACTGTACCGTTCCGTTGGTTAGCGTGGATTTCGCACCCTCACGTATGGTCTCTACATCCGCAAACGTTACGATACGCGAATCATTATTGTTTTTAAGGTAACTGCCGTTCGCGTTTATCAGTGGAAAAAAAGCGCCGAACGCGAACCGGTTGTCGTTGTTGGCCAACGCTGATGTTTTCTGCAAGACACGTACATCGTAATTCTTCTGCAGGGCAAGCTGGACCACCTCGTCTAACTTTATGTCTTGCGCCGGAGAATTGAAAAAAGAAACGATGCCAAGAAATAATCCGTACAATCTAAGCTTCATATGCCAATTCCGTGTGAGATTTGGGTTGTTCACCCGGTGTATCAACCCTGTCAAAATCAATGTGTTTCCTTCTTTTCGATAAAAATGAATACATGGCCGGGATAACAAATAACGTGAGCACCAGAGAAAACAACACCCCGCCCACAATCACAATTCCCAACGGGATCCGACTGGTTGACGCATCTCCAAGTGACAGTGCGAGTGGCAAGGACCCCAGGGCCATCGCAAGGCTTGTCATAAGAATAGGGCGAAGGCGTAAGCGTGAAGCTTCCAGAACCGCTTGCATTTTGGGAAGACCTTCCTCACGCTTTTTGTTTGCAAACTCCACAATTAAAATTCCATTTTTAGTGACAAGTCCGATCAGCATGATCATCCCGATCTCCGAAAAAATATTGAGAGTTTGTTTAAATAGATACAATGAAATAAAGGCCCCGCAGATTGCCAGAGGCACCGTAAACATAATAATGAGTGGATCAACAAAGCTCTCAAACTGCGCTGCCAGGATCAGGTAGATGAGCACCAGGGCCAGGACAAACGCGAAGGAAGTGTTACTGGAACTTTCGGCGAAGTCCCGTGAAGCGCCGGCCAGGGAGGTGGAAAACGTATCATCTAATTGTTTTGTGGCAATTTCCCGCATCACTTGAATGCCGTCGCCGATGGTTTTGCCGGGGGCCAATCCTGCCGAGATGGTCGCTGACTTATAACGATTAAAGTGGTAAAGGGATGGAGGCGTTGTAGACTCTTCTACTGAGACAACGTTGTCAATTGAAATCAACTCGCCCGAACGGGTACGCACGTACAACTTCTTTAGATCATCCGGATCATCGCGGTTGATGCGCGTCACTTGACCCATAACCTGATATTGCTTTCCGTCTTTTGTAAAGTAGCCGAACCGGAGATTACTATACGCCAGCTGCAGCGTCTGTGAAATATCCTGAACACTAATCCCCAATTGCGTTGCTTTGAGTCGGTTGATCTGAACCTTTAATTCGGGCTTATTGAATTTCAAATCAATGTCAACTCCCTGCAACACCGGATTACCACTCGCCGCGTCGAGGAACCTGGGGAGTACCTCTTTTAACTTTTCAAAGTTATTGTTCTGAATGACAAACTGCACCGGCAATCCCCCTCGGCGATTTACCGAGATCGTCTGCTCCTGAATTGGATAGGCGCGTCCCTCTTGAAACCGTCCCATATTCCGGGCCGTCATATCGACAATTTGTTGCTGTGAGCGGTTTCTGTTTTTAGGATCCACCAATGCTACCCGGATCATGCCTGTATTAACGGAGCCTGAACCGGTAAAGCCCGGGGCCGTAATAGACAACACGGTCTTATATTCTTTAACGGAGTCCATCACAAACTTTGCAACCTTATCGACATACGAGTCCATGTAGTCATAAGAAGTTCCTTCCGGCCCGGAGAGTTGAAGTCGGAACTGGTTGCGGTCTTCCAGCGGTGCCAATTCTGATTGGATGGTACTTCCTATTAAATACGCAACAGCGACACAAAAGGTAATGATCAAAAATGCTATCCATCGTACGCTCATGAATGAGCGCAACAATTTGGAATACGCATTCTCCATTCCGATGAAAAAAGGTTCTGTGATTTTGTAAAACTTCGAGTGACCACCTTTCTCACGGGTAAGCAGCACACTCAACACCGGGGTGAGAGTCAGAGAAACAAAGGCAGACACCAACACCGCACCGGCTACTACAATTCCAAACTCTCTGAATAACCGTCCGACAAAGCCTTCGAGAAAAACGATGGGAAGAAAAACCACTGCCAAGGTTATGGAAGTAGAAATGACCGCAAAAAATATTTCCCGCGATCCTTCCCTGGCCGCCTGGTATTTATTCATTCCCGCTTCCAGTTTTTTATAAATATTTTCGGTCACAACAATACCGTCATCGACGACGAGGCCTGTTGCCAGTACGATCCCAAGCATGGTGAGTACGTTGATGGAGAAGCCCAGCAAGTACATGATGAAAAATGTAGCGATCAGCGAAACGGGAATGTCGATCAGCGGGCGAACGGCAATAAGAAAATCGCGGAAGAAAAGATAAATGATCAGTACCACCAGAAGGATGGAGATCATCAGTGTTTCCTGTACTTCCGTAATAGACCGCTTGATAAAAAACGTCTGGTCAAGGAGAATACTGATTTTAATGTCTTCAGGGACTTCCTTTTTGATCTGATCGTATCGCTTATAGAATTCATTTGAAATGGCTACGTAGTTAGAGCCCGGGAGAGGCGAAATGGCCAGCCCCACCATCGCAATCCGACTTTCCCGCAGTATCGACTCTTCATTTTCAGGGCCTAGGAGGGCCTCGCCGATGTCTTTCAGGCGGATGTCGCCGGCGGAACTGGAACGAATGAGCACGTTGTTAAATTCTTCTTCTGTATAAAGGCGACCAAAAGTTCGAACCGAGAGTTCGGTGGCGTCGCCCGAAATTTTGCCGGAAGGCAGCTCAATATTTTCTCTGTTTAATGCCTGCTGAACATCCAATGCGGTCAGGTTGTAGGCCCCAAGTTTTGCAGGATCGATCCAGATGCGCATCGCATACTTCTTTTCACCCCATACTTGTATACTGCTGACACCGGGAATCGTTTGAAGACGTTCCACCAGAACGTTGTTTGCGTACTCGGTGAGCTGAAGATGATTTCTCGTGTCACTCTGAACGGTCATAGAAATGATCACGTCACCTCCAGCATCTGCTTTCGAGACAACAGGCGGAGCGGTCAAGTCTTGTGGTAGTGAACGGGTGGCTTGTGAAACTTTGTCGCGCACATCGTTGGCGGCGGCTTCCAGATCAACACCCAATTCAAATTCAATGTTGATATTGCTGATGCCCACACTGGAATTGGATGAAATATTTTTAATGCCGGCAATACCATTGATGGACTTTTCCAACGGCTCCGTGATTTGCGACTCGATGATGTCTGCATTGGCCCCGGAATAGTTCGTCCGCACGTTGATGTTAGGCGGATCAATGGCGGGGTAATCACGGATACCCAGAAAAGTAAATCCGATGGCGCCAAACAAGACAATGATGATGTTCATCACGAATGTGAGGATCGGTCGACGGATACTTAATTCTGAAATATTCATAACGATATTAATGTAAGCGATTCACCTTGGAGATTTTGATTTTGGTAGTTGGTCGAACCGCCATCAATCCAGTAGTAACAATGGTGTCCCCGGCATGAAGTCCTTTGAGAATTTGAACATAAGCAGAATCGCGCAGGCCGGTTTCTACAACAGTAAACTGTGCACTGTCTTTCCGGAAAATGATCACTTGTTTGTTGCGCGCCTGCGGGATAAGAGCTTGGGAAGGGACCATCAATGCCAGGCTGTCCTGACCTAGTTGCAGATTCACTTTTGCAAAGATTCCGGGAACCAACTCAGCATCATTTCCAGGTACGATTGCACGAATTTTTAGCGTGCGGGTATTTTGATCAACGTTCCCCTCGGTGGCAAGCACCACGGCCTCATGCATTTTCTTGCCGCCATCTACTTTGAATTTTACGATATAACCTTTCGAGATGTTTTTAGCATACTTTTCAGGAACCGAAAACTCCAGTTTCAATTTTTTGATATCACGAAGCGTGGTAATGATATCGGCAGGAGACAGGTACGCGCCCATGCTCACATTGCGCAAGCCGATTTGTCCTTCATACGGCGCCCGGATTTCTGTTTTGGAGATGGATATCTTGATTGTTTGAATATCGGCTTTGAGATTGTCTACATTCAAGGCGCTCAGGTCAAAATCCTGTTGACTGATACCTTTGATGGCCAACAGCTCGCGCTGGCGTTGTACGGTTTTGGTAGCAATTTGAAGTTGCACCTCCAGTTTTCTCAACTGTGCCTGAAGGTCCTGATCAAATAATTTCACTAACAGAAAATCCTTTGGCACAATGGTACCTTCTGAGAAATTGAGCTGTGTGATACGCCCACTCACTTCCGCCCGTATCTGAGTTGTTTCGGAAGGCAACAGCGTTCCCGAAACCTCCACATCTTCACTTACCGAACTTGGCTGGACGACAAAGCCCTCCACCGATATCGGCCCGCGCGCGCGCTGGCTCACGGCGCTTCCAGAACCCTCTTTTTTAGCCTCACAACCGCACAACATCCCGCCTGTTATTATCAAAAACACTACAGAATTCCGTACCACGTGCATAAAAAAATGATTTCAGGGGTGCAAAGTTGAGAAGTAAACAGTTCAAAAGCACATTTCGTTTCCAAAAGAATGGCAGACGGTCATTTGGTATGACGCTCGGTACCTTTTACAAGTTCGTTAGACCGACAAGGAGGGAGTGTTTATTCCTAACGGGTGTTTTATACGTTTTTGGTAGAGAAACTCGCTGAATATAGAAATCATAACGCTCAAATTTTGCATGTGAGCTGAATATTTTGGTAACTATCTTGGAATGGAAGACCCCGAACTTGATTTACCGAATTTGGGTTGATAGCCACGGGTTACCATCCACTATGCATGACTGATTTAACAGCGTTTAGAAAAAACCCGAATCGAATACATACATTTAATGATCAAGGTGCTGAAGATGAAACTTGTCTTAGGGTTTATTTTATTAATGGTACTTCTTGCTACCAGTAGCTTCGGACAAGACAAATTGCCAGTGAAGCGATTCACCTTACCTCAACAGGCAACCGCAACCGACTACGAAAATGGTGTCCTGTTGGCCAAATTAAAACCAGCGTTTAAGGATCTGGCAAGTTCTATCAGCGCCAATGGGAGAACCACATCGCTGCCTGATGTTGTCATCAAGTCGTTGACCAATCCGGGTTTAGTAAAGCAAAATTTTTCGGCGCGAGGAGCGTTTGCGTCCAATGAAAGCAAAATTGATATGTCGTTGTATGTTAAATTATTCGTTGGACCGGGTACCGATATTGAAAAAAGGATTAATGAACTGTATGCCACTGGCTATTTTGAAATCATCGAGCCTAACTATAGCGCTAAAATTGATTTTGAACCAAATGATCCGTCCAGTACCCCAGCCCTTCAGTATTATCTTGTATTGATCAGTGCATATGATGCCTGGGATATTTCAAAAAGTGATGCCTCCACGGTAATCGCCATTGTCGATTCGGGCGGTGACCTGGATCATCCTGACCTGGCCCCCAACCTCTATACGAATCCAGACGAAATTCCAAATAACAACATTGATGATGACGGAGACGGTTACATAGACAATGTTAACGGTTGGGATTTTATTGGAGCGGACACCCTGAATATTTTCAATTCAAATTTCATTGGAGATAATAATCCGCAACTCATGCAGCCCGATGGCAATGGAGCACTTGGTCACGGAGTGTGGGTGGCCGGGTGCGCTTCTGCAGCAACCAATAATGGAATTGGAATCGCAGGTGTCGGATTTAAGGCAAAATTATTATTCACCAAACATACGGCCGATAATCAGCGTGTGAGTGCACCTGGAATCTTTTCCGGTTATGCTGGAATCCTGTATGCTGCACAGACGCTGACTGCGGATAAGGTGACCAGAAAAATAATTAATGCTTCGTGGGGTAGCGCATTCAGGAGTCAAATTGCGCAAGATATCATTACCCACGTAACACTGGACTTAGGTTGTCTGGTGGTGGCCGCGGCGGGGAATGCCAATACGAACTCACCCAATTATCCTTCTTCGTACGACTACGTGCTCTCGGTAGGGGCTACTGACAAAGTCGATGCCAAGGCTGGATTTTCAAATTATGGATCAACAGTAGACGTTACTGCTCCTGGTGTATCAATTTTTACTACTGCATACAACGACGCCTATGGCATTGTTAATGGCACATCGTTCTCAAGTCCCATTACGGCCGGCGCTGCAGCGCTGGTATGGTCAAAAAACCCCATGTTTACTCCTTTACAAATCGCAGAACAATTGCGCGTTTCAGCTGACAATGTGGATAGTGAAAGTCCTGAGAGATTTAAAAATTTAATGGGGAGGGGCCGAATCAACATAAGAAACGCGCTCACTATGAGCCTGCCAAGTGTGCGGGCTTCAAAGCCTAAATTGTTAAACGCACTGGGAAATGCCGCGGAGTTAGGACAGGAATCTTTTCTTACGATGGACTTTACAAATTATTTGAAAAGCACATCCAATGCGCTGTCGGTTGTCGCATCTTCAACTTCCCCGTTCGTTACTTTTTCCCAAAGTCAAGTTCAACTGGGGATTATTGGTGAAGGAAGCACCCTGAGAAATACATTTAGTCCGGTGAAATTGGTGATTAATCCCGGGGTGGCTGAAAACGCACTCATTCAAATAATATTAACATTTTCGGATGGGGTTTACTCTGATTTTCAATTCATCGACATTACTGCAAATCCGTCATTTATTACCGTTGATGACAACACCATTACAACTTCCATCGCCAGCTCGGGCCGGATTGGTTATGATGATCCTGGCAATCAAAGGAATGGTGTTGGATTTGTTGTCAATGATCATCCGCTTCTTTTTGAAATGGGCTTGATGATGGGCACGTCAAGCACGGATCTTTACAATAATGTACGTGGCATCAACAGCGGATTCGACCAGGATTTTGTTAAGGTTACGCCCATTAAGGAAATAGTCCCGGGCCTGCGCTCTACTTCGGAAATTTTTGGTTCGTTCTCGCCCTCAACTTTATCCACCCTTCTTATCTCGTATAGAAGTTTGGTCATGCGTGAAGCACCGAATGACAAGTTTGTGATTTTGGAATATACCTTGAAGAACACGAGTGCTTCTGCCATCCCCAACTTCAGGTTTGGAATTTTTGCCGACTGGGATATCAGTGACTCCGGCGCAAAAGATGCCGCCGGCTGGAATGCAGGTCGCCAGATCGGTTATGTTTATCCCAAGCAATCAACAAGTCTGCCGCATGCCGGCATCCAGGTGCTGAATACAACTGCTTTGTATTATGCTATCGACAATAGTCAAACAATCGCCGGAAATCCTTTCGGATTGTATGATGGCTTTACGGATGCAGAGAAGTTTACTTCACTTTCTACCTCACGAACGACAGCCGGTGAAACCACAGCGAGCGGTAACGATGTCAGCCATGTAGTGTCGATCAATCCTGTAACCATCCCGGCAGGAGGCCAGGTTGTCCTTGCTTTTGCTTTGCACTCGGCAAACAACCTCAACGAACTTCTGGCTTCGGCAGATGCTGCCAAAATTCTATACAACCAAACATTCACGGCTCCTAAACCCATCGTTGCGGATGTAGAAAGCTGCTATGGGTCGGCCGCTACGTTAACAGCGGCAGGCGCAACAAGCTTTAAGTGGTATAAAAATTTTACCGGCGGCACGGCCCTGCAGACAAGTACGCAATTCACCACCGGCAATCTTTCTCGTGACACGACTTTGTATGTTTCAAATGCCGATCAGTCGTATGAGAGCGTTCGTACGCCCGCCCATGTTGTGGTGAAGGCCAACCCGACAATAATTGCATCAGGGTCTTCTCAATTTTGTGATGGGGGATCCATCGACCTTTCTGTTGCCGCTGCCGATGTTTATTCGTGGAGTACGGGTGCCTCCACTCAAAAAATCAACGTAAAAAATGCGGGGAATTATTCTGTCACCATCAAGTACAATGCTTTAAACTGTACTTCGGTTTCTTCGCCATTCACTGTACAAGTGAATCCCAAACCATTGGCCACCTTTACTTCATCTGACAATTTATTTGCTGGCAATCTTGTCACCTTTACAGACCAAAGCATCGCCGCCACATCCTGGTTATGGAATTTTGGTGATGGCTCCACCTCCACATTAAAAAACCCCACTCATCAATATACCAACGCTCAAAATTATTCCGTGTCCCTTACCGTCACAGCGGCTAATGGTTGTCGCGACATCCTTTCCAAGCCATTTGATGTAATCACGGGTTTGGAAAGATCTCCGACAGAATCTGTTGGCGTTTATCCCAATCCTGTAGCCAACTACCTGACCATTCAATTACCAGAGAAATTGCGCAATGCCCATCTGGTGGTAATCAACGTGCAAGGGCGGCAAGTGGTAAACGTCGATCTTGAATTGGATTCAGAAGGGAAGCAGAATCTTTTTGTTGGAGGCTTAGCTGATGGAATGTACCTCATGAGGATTCTTTCAGAAAATCGAACGCTCACCTGGAAGGTTGTTGTCAAACACTAGTTGTTAAACGTTGTACTTTGCAATAGGTGGGAAATGGTAATCGGTAATCGGTCAAAGCGATGTTCTAAAGATTCTGTTTTTTCAATTCCTCACTCAAATAAGCAGTTTCTAA
>JANYKP010000556.1 GCA_025358195.1 Cyclobacteriaceae bacterium | reverse complement strand
TTTAAATTTTCAGGAAACGAAGCAGGAACATGACAAGAAGCAATATGCTTCAGGGCCATTGCCCTACTTATTCATTAATTGCAAAATTCTCAAGCTAGGAGCCGGTGAAGTGCGCATCCGGGTAATCAATGGCCGCGGGGATGCCGTTGTAAGTAAGAAAGCAGAGGTTGAATCAGTTATTAAGATTGACTTGGGCTACACGAGTGATATGAAAGACAGGGTGAGCCCACATGAGTACACTATTTATTTTTTATCAGACAAAAAGAAAGAATTAAGCCGTATTCATTTGTTCGTCCAGGAGGACGGTACTTTTCTTGTAAATGAGGAAATGCGAGGCAAATTCTAATAGCGGCTCTACTTTCTACTTTTTACTTTTTACCTTTCCTCGCTACCATTCATAACACTCTATTAACTTGCTCCAATTAATTCCGTAAAAGCCCTCGTATGCAAAAGAAATTCCTTCCTTTTCTGGCCTTGTTAATTGCACAGATGGCTGTTGGTCAATATAAACAACCGGATGCGGCCGCTATTCAGCTCAAACTGAAGAAATTAAATGTTCTTGTTTCTGTTTTGTACGTCGCCGCGCACCCGGATGACGAGAATACAAGGGCCATCACGTTTATGGGCAACGACCGGCTTGCTGCGGCGGCCTATCTTTCCATGACACGGGGAGATGGTGGACAAAATTTGATTGGTCCTGAAATACGTGATCAGCTTGGATTGATACGCACACAGGAACTGTTATCAGCACGACGCATTGATGGGGGTCAACAATTCTTTACCCGTGCCAATGATTTTGGCTTTTCGAAGAATGCTAACGAAACATTTGCCATCTGGGGAAAAAATGAAATCCTTTCTGACGTGGTCAGAGTTATCCGCCAGTTTAAACCCGACATTATTCTTACACGCTTTCCTCCAGACGAACGAGCCGGACATGGCCATCACACTGCTTCCGCTGTTCTCGCCCAGGAAGCTTTTGATCTGACCAGCCGTGCCGATTATTTACCGGAACAAGTAAAAGAATTTGGTACGTGGCAAGCCAAGAGACTTTATTTCAACACAGGCCGTTTTTTTGAGCAATCGGTTAATGAGAATACGCCCGGTGTGATCATTGCAAATATGGGAACGTATAGCCCTCTTCTTGGAAAATCGCAATCTGAAATTGCCGCGGAAAGCCGTTCACAGCACAAAAGTCAGGGGTTTGGCTCTGCAGGGAGAAGGGGTGATTCGCCAGAGTATTTTCTATATGTAAAAGGGGAGAGGGCTGACAAAGATTTGCTGAGTGGCATAAATGCTACCTGGTCGCGTGTCATGGGAGGGGAGCAGATACAGCCATTGGTCGAAAAGGTTATAAAAGAATTCAATTCGGAAGTTCCCTCCGCATCGATAGTCACACTACTTCAGATCAGAAAGCAAATCCAAAATCTTGCACCTTCTGTATGGAGTGAAAGAAAGTTAAAGGAGGTAAATCAGTTAATCCAGGATTGTGCCGGGCTTTACCTAGAAGTAGTAGCGGATCAGCCGTGGATTGCGCCTGGTGAGTTGGTGACAACTTCATTTGAAGTGGTCAACAGATCAATAGCGCCAATCAAGTTGTTACAAATAAAAAGTTATTCGCTGATCCTTGACTCCGTCATACAAACGGATCTTGCATTCAACAAGCTTTTCAATTTCAAAACGAAAAAAACCCTGCTGGCCTCCAGCAAATACTCGGATCCTTACTGGCTGCGTGAAGAACACACGGAGGGACTTTTTAAGGTGCCCGAAGAATCCTTCATTGGCAAACCTGAAAATGATCCCGCCGTGCTTGTCAATTTTTCTGTTGAAATAGTTGGAGAGAAAATTGATCTCAGCGTGCCGTTAATTTATAAGTGGACGGATCCTGAAAAGGGCGAACTGGTACGACCCTTTGAAATTGTCCCTCCGGTCTTCGTCAGTTTATCACAAAATGTTTATGTTTTTAAAGATTCCAATCCGAAGAGCGTGCGTGTGAACTTAAAATCGGCTTCCGGAAACAATATCGCAGGGACGGTCAAGCTACTATTACCCGAAGGTTGGAAATCTGAACCAGCATCGACCATCATTGATCTTACCAAGCGCGGCGAAGAAAAAGGAGTTGATTTTATGATTTATCCTGCCCAAGGCCTGGGATCATTTATGATACGCGCACAGGCTGAGGTACATGGTTCGACCTACACTTCCGCTGTCCAAACAATTTCGTATGACCACATTCCATTTCAGACGCTTTTACCCGCTGCAAAGGCTACCATTGTCAAATTGGATCTTAAAACGGAGGGGCAAGTCATCGGCTATATCCAAGGTGCCGGAGACGGAATACCAGAAGCTCTTCGCAATATTGGATATGAGGTATGGGAGATGAAAGATGATGAGGTGACCACGGTAAATCTCAAAAAAGTAGACGCCGTAGTGCTTGGCATTCGCGCATTGAATACCAATGAACGTATCCGCCACTATATGCCTGATCTGCTTGACTATGTGAAAAGCGGGGGGACGATGATCGTACAGTACAACA
>JANYKP010000534.1 GCA_025358195.1 Cyclobacteriaceae bacterium | reverse complement strand
TTTTTATCCTTTTGCTGGGAATTTTGCCCTCCGCAGAAGGCCAGGAATCCTATTCCAAAAAGAGATCATATCCTTTTAGAATCGCCAGCAAGGACACCTCCTCGCTGCATCGCAAACAACTTACTTTTTTTCCCGTGGTCTATCGGTCTCCGGAAACGGGTATCGCCTATGGCATACTAACCCTTGGATTGTTTAAAATGTTAGGGGTAAAAGACTCCCTTACGAGGACCTCCAATATGGAAGTCCCGATCATTTTGACAGCGCAAAAACAATTTGTCGTTGACCTTATTTATAATTTGATAACCAACAAGGAACGGTATTTTATCCGGGGCTTTAATCAATACAATAATTTCAGCGAATATTATTATGGCATCGGAAATCACACAACGGATGCCGACAAAACGTTCGTGAAATATCACTCCTTCCGTTCTAATCACCGAGTCGTTACAAGAGTCAAGGGCCGTCACTTTCTCGGTCTTCAATATCAATACTATAATGTATCCCATACTTCCTTTAAGGACACCCTTCAATACAACCCAATTGATACACATCTGGGGTACCGGGGGTTTCGAACGTCCGGCCTGGGGCTCGTGTACCTCTACGATTCCAGGGATAATGTGATCAACTCCAGGCAGGGCACGTATCTGGAGTTTTCAAATCTTGTCGCCAATCAATCCGTGGGTAGTCAGTACGAATTTAATAATATCACGCTCGACGTCAGGAAATTTTACCCGGTTGGGAAAGGCAACGTGCTGGCTTTCCAGGGTATTATTAACCACAACCAAGGCGATTTACCCTGGCGCCAGATGGCAGCGATGGGTGGGTTCAGCATGATGCGCGGTTATTACCTTGGTCGTCACCGTGATAAAAATTATGCTGCCTTTCAGGCGGAGTACCGGTTACATATCTGGAAATTTTTTGGGATGACATTTTTTGGGTCCACCGGAGAGGTAGCCCCTCAACTTGAGAAACTCGCACTCAATGAACTGAAGTATGCAGGAGGCGCCGGTCTGCGTTTTCAGGTGGACAAGAAGGAACGGGTCAATATCCGCTTTGATGTCGGCTTCGGTTCAGGCACACCAGGCTATTACCTGACGATCGGAGAAGCTTTCTAAGACTGCGCAACGAATGCGATATAGCCCCCTACTCCCTTTTTGATTATGTCCCTCAACACCTTTGCACCGCGCGCATCCTTTCTTCAGCCAAAAGACCTCCCTCAACTTTCTAAAAACGCTTCGGTCATTGTAATTGGCGCGGGAGCATTTGGCGGATGGACGGCACTTTCCCTGTTGAGAAAAGGCCTCCATGTCACCCTCATCGACGCCTGGGGACCTGGCAATTCACGAAGCAGCTCCGGTGATGAGACGCGTGTGATCCGATCGACCTACGGTGCCAATGAATTTTATTTCGACTTAAATGTGCGTGCGTTACAACTGTGGAAGGAAAATGAAAAGCGTTGGGGTAAAAAACTTTTTTTAAACACCGGAGTTTTGTGGTTCTGCTACGAAGAGAAAACCCCACTCGTCGACGACTCCATTCCTTTTACGGCAAAACATTCAATGCCGTATACATACTTAACTTCTGATGAACTCAAAAGAAGGTTTCCGCAAATAAACACGAATGACATTCATCATGCGTATCTCGATTCATACGGAGGTTATCTGAAAGCCCGCGAGAGTTGCCAGGCCGTCAACGAGGCTTTTATAAAGGAAGGTGGGAAATATATTCAATCGTTTGTGACACCGGGAAAAATTCAATCGGGCATACAACAGGAGGTATTCTTGTCCGATGGCTCTTCGAGGCAGGCAGATGTCTATTTGTTTGCCTGCGGCTCCTGGCTTGGGCAGTTGTTCCCCGAAGAATTGGCAAACAAAATCACGTGCACCAAACAGGAAGTCTACTATTTTGGAGTGCCGAAGGATCAATCACGTGTTTACGATTCGTTGCCGGTATGGGTAGATGTAGATGGCAGCGACTTCTACTATGGCATCCCGGGCAATACAGAGCGTGGTTTTAAGATCGGAGTCGACCGGCGCGGGGAGAATTTTGACCCTACCCATGGAGACCGGACGTACAATCCGGATGTACTGGCTCATGCCCGGGCATTTATTTCTCACCGTTTTCCGGGATTGAAAAATGCCCCGCTCCTCGAGAGCCGGGTTTGTCCATACGAAAACTCCCCGGACGGAAATTTTATTTTCGAAAAACATCCTGACGCTGGAAATATTATTTTTCTGGGAGGCGGTTCCGGGCATGGATTTAAGCATGGACCCGCACTGGGGGAATGGGTTGGTGATGTGTTGGTTTAAAGTTCAAAGTTTAAAGTTCAAAGTTCAAAGTTTAAAGTTTAGTTTAAGTTGAAATCCAAACCTAAACACATTAACACATTATTTTGTCCTTGAGAAGCGGTATACCGTTTTCTGTTTGTAAACTTCTCCTGGTTTCAGTTCGGTAGATGGAAACTCCGGGTGGTTTGGTGAATCCGGAAAATGCTGGGCTTCCAGGCAGAAAGCTGACCGGAAATTGTAAGGCTTGCCGCTAAATCCACTGTCTTTTCCGTCCAGAAAATTGCCAGAGTAAAACTGGAGGCCCGGCTCGGTCGTCCACACCTCCATGACTCGTCCGGAGTTCGGCTCTTTTACTTTAGCGGCCAGGGAAAGTTCATTTGATTTTCTGTTCAGTATCCAGTTATGATCATAGCCTTTTCCGAACTTTAACTGCTGGTCCTCCTGATCGATACGCTGGCCAATTCTGTGCGACTCCCGGAAATCGAATGGTGTTTCTTCCACAGGCTTCAATTCGCCGGTAGGGATAAGCCCTTCACCTACCGGAGTAAACCGGTCGGCATTGATGATAAGTTCGTGATCGAGAATATCCCGCGTCCCCTCGCCGGCTAAATTGAAAAATGAATGATGGGTCAAATTGACAATAGTCGCCTTGTTGGTGGTGGCCTCGTAGTCGATCACCAATTCATTCTGATCGGTAAGGGTGTAAATTACTTTTACCGCAAGTGTTCCGGGATAGCCTTCTTCTCCTGCTGCACTTTTATAGCGGAGTTCCAAGGCATCAAAACCATTATTTTGAAAAGGTTCAACTTGCCAGAATTGATTGTGAAACCCTTTTGGCCCGCCATGAAGGGCATTGGGTGGGTTATTAATAGCGAGCTGGTATTCTTTTCCATCCAACAAAAATTTTCCCTTTGCGATACGATTGCCGTATCGGCCAATGATTGCACCGAAGTAGGGATTCCCTTTCTTGTAGCGTTTTATCGAATCATATCCCAACACGATGTTGCCCAACGTGCCGTCCTTATCCGGCACCCACAGTGAAATGATTTTGCCCCCCAGGTTGGTAACTGACATGGTCAAGCCGTTTTCATTCTGAAGAGAATACACGTTGAGCTGGGTCGAGTCAGATGTCGATGCGGACATAGGCGTTTCCTTTTGTTTGGGCGTGCAACATACTTGACAAGCGCAACACAGTATAATTACAATCCGGTTCATAAAAGAAAGTTAGAGAAATAATGGCAGTTTATTACCAGGGTTCTGTGACTGACCAACGGTCCGTGTCCGCACAGTCTGACCACTCAAGCCCCTCCGAACATCCTCGGTCTGTCTCCCAC
>JANYKP010000505.1 GCA_025358195.1 Cyclobacteriaceae bacterium | reverse complement strand
CCGACCGCGCCGTACTGAGATTCATGAAATTGATGCAGGCGATGGAAAGTATGAACAGTGCAATGGCGCCAAACAAATACACGTATGTGATATCGCTGTTCACACCAAGCTCTGCGGTCAAATCCGAGTGAAGGTGAATGTCTTTCATTGGGCGCAAGGTCCATTCGATCATATTGCCGGAAGCACGGAATTTTTCCATTGTAAATTCATTACCCAGCGCCAGACGGGCCTCCGGACCGGCATATTTATCTACCATCTTCGGAAATTTCGATTCCAGCTTTCTGTAGTCGGTCCCTGGCCGAAGCTTGATGTAGGTAGTGAAATTGTTACTCAGCCATTGTGGGTCGCGATTGTAGGGAACACTAACAAGGGCCAGCATCATATCATACTGAAAATGACTTGTAGTGGGCATATTCTCATACACGCCGGTGATCTTGTAGTTGTCTTTATTTTCAAGGATAAGTGTCTGGCCAATCGGGTTTTCATTGGGGAAATACTTCTCTGCCGCGCGTTGGCTAATGATCATGGTATTTGGATCACGCAGCGCATTTTTTGGATTGCCTTGAATAAAAGGAATGGTGAAAATGTTAAGTATGGAGCTGTCGGCAAATACAACATCATTTTCTTTGATATTTTGATCCACGCGTTTGACAAGGACGGAGCCGTTGTTCCAAAAGCGTCCGGAGGTCTCCACTTCAGGATAATCATTGCGTAACGCATCTGCCATCGGACCGGGTGTCACGGCCATGCGCAGATGATTGGGGCCGAACTTGATTTCACAGTCAACGCGGTAAATCCTGTCTGCTTCAACGTGATGGTTATCGTAGCTCAATTCATCGGTGACATACAGAACGATCAGAAGGCAGGAAGCAATGCCCACGGCCAACCCAAACACATTAATGAATGTGTAAAAACTATGTTTGCGCAAATTGCGCAGCGCAATCGTTATATAATTTTTTAGCATAAGGCTTGCTGTTTTGTTTTCAACTGTTAAAATTTGTTTTTGTGTTTCGCGCAGTCCGGTGTTGTGACCAAAAGAGCGAAGCACTTTGTAATAAGCATCCTTGAAGCGAAGACCACTGTTCATTTCATTTTCTACTGCACTGCAGATGTGATCGATCAACTCATCTTGAATTCCTTCAGCTACAATGCCCCTGTAATTCAGGTCTTTGATGATGAAGTCAATATGGTGCGATGTTAATTGATTCACTGATTTCTTTAAAGATCTCTATGCATTGTCTGCAATCACTCTCAATTAATGTGCACTTGTAAAACGGTTGACATTGTTTTGATAAAGTCTACAAATTCTGCCACACGATCTTTGGCAATGGAGCGGCCTTGAAATGTGAGCGCATAATATTTCCGTACACGCTTGCCCATCATCACGATTTCCGTTTTCAAAAGTCCCTCTGCCTCCAATTTGTGAAGGGTTGGGTACAATGCACCTTCCGTCAGTAGAAGGCGGCTGCCGGAAAGTTCTTTTACCCGTTGCGTAATTTCATAACCGTACATCTTGCCGTGGTCTTTTAAGACTTTTAGTAAAATGGTTTGCAGCGTGCCTTTAAGTAATTCGGGAGAATGCATAAGGGTCAATACATAAGTGAATTATGTATATAGACGCGCGCTAAATCGTGGAGGTTGCAGGAGATGATAAGTATTTTGTGGCACCTGGTTGCAGAAAACCGTACCTTCACGAACTCATAAATTCGAGATGCGAGCGGTTTATGCCATAATATCTGTCGTTTTTCTCCTCTTGTGTGTTTTTTTCACGAGATGGTATCTCTGCAATGTCCGGGGCTTATGTGAAACGGTCGCCGGCCTGGAAATCCTTACCATGATTCTTATAGCCTTCCTTATAGGGTTTATGGGATCCTGGCTTCTCAGTGAGAATACATTTCGATTTTTACGTGCTCAGTTGGGAGGCTTGCAAAAAGAACGATCAGGTTTGCGCGACCAATTACAACTGCTGGAAAAGGAAAATCAGTCGGCCCGCAAGCACGTAGCAGAATGGCAGCAGGAAGTTTCTTTATTGGCGCAGGTGAAGAAGGTCACGGAACCGTTGTTGATGGAAGCGAAGAGTCAGGTCTCTTCTTTGGAACAAGAGTTGGAACAATACCAGCGGCGGTACGAAAATCTGAAACAGGAAACGGATGCCATCCGCAACACGGCAGCCCAATTAAAAAATGAACTCGCTGAGGAGCGGGCAAGAGAAGTAAATCTTCATGCCACCATAGAAGAAAAACCGGAAGAAAAGGAAAAATTGAAAATAGAGACTCCCGATCCTACCCGTTCTCGCTTCACCCCATCTTCCTGGCAAACAAAAAATGATCTTACCCTCATCAGCGGCATCGGACCGGCGATTCAGCGAAAACTGAACGAGTTGGGAATTTATTCTTTTCAGCAGATCAGTGAGTTAACACCGGATATGGTAGATCAAATCACCAGGAGCATTAAATTTTTTCCTGATCGCATCGGTCGTGACAATTGGATCGGTCAGGCGGCGGCACTCTCGCGGCTGAGAAGATAATTTCAATCGTATTTAAAAGTCTTCACCATTTGGTTAGTGGTTTTTAATAGTACAGACGCCGCTAAGTTTGTTTTCCTTAGGAAATACGTGATCAAAATGTTCTAAAATATTCTCTCCTCAACCACAGCTCAAAGGCAGGGTCCAGCATCAAGACTTTTCCATTGCTCACATCGATAATGTCCGCATTTTCTAATGCCGTCCTGCTTTTGCTCACGTTGCGGGGTGTTCCCAACTTGAAGGATCGCATGGCTTCAACCGATGTAAATTTCTCAACTCCATTTATCACAGCGTTTAGAAAGTTGATTTGCGTATTGCTTAGGTTTTCAATGATGGTTTGATAAAAAAGTGCGTTAAAATTCATTAACTCGTTCAGGGCAAATTGAATCGTTTCATCGGTTGCCTTTTTCGTGGTATGCATCCAAACCAGGTGGGAAAGCTGTTGAACGTAATAAGAATGATTGTTCATTGTTTCAGCAATTTTTGCAGCAAGTTCATGTGCTATTGACTTTCCGGTTGACAGGAATTTTTCGACAATGAATTTTTCCCAGTGGGTGTTGGAAATTTTCTGCAGGAAAAACATGTCGCCAAAACGATAAAGGGCCCGGCTGGGACTGTCAAAAATTTCAGTCATCATGTGGCGCTTACTTCCATAGAGGCAATATGAAACACTCTTGTGATGTTGCCAGATCGCGCGAAGATTCTTTTCTATTTTTTCCGAATCACGAAAGCTTTTGATGTTTTGAAATTCATCAATGCAGATCACGAGACGTATTCCTTTCTTACCGGCTATATCTTCAGGTATTTGTAAAATTTCATTTCTATGTTGTTCGGCTTGCCTCCAGTCGAAGCTCACAGAAAAATCATTTTGAGGATCTACTCCAACAGAAAACCGGGGTAGTATGCTTTTGAAAAATTCACGCCCGCCTTTCATCCAGTCTTCTGCCTTGTTGGAAGTAGCCTTAATTGCTTCACGACACAAGGCCTCATAGAATTCCTGTTCGCTGTGAATAGAAAACAAGTCGATAAAACAGAACCTGATTTTTTTTTCAGTCTTCATTCGACGGGCAGTTTCCAACACCAGGGATGATTTGCCCCACCGGCGGGGCGAGATCATAATAGTATGGATGCCGCTTCGGAAGTTAACCGCCAGCCTCCGGATCTCATCATCGCGGTTGACAAATGAGGTTTCTGAAGCCCCGGAACCAAATAAAAACGGAGAAATGTCCTCTTGCATGGTATAATACTAAATGGTATTATACCTAAAGGTATAAATTAGAACTGATTTACAACGCCCTTTTTCTGTTTTGATCGAAACCCGTTTTAAATAAGTTGGAAAATAATAGCTGGCCGGAATCTACGGTGGCAACAAAATTTTGCAATTACTCGGCATGCATAACAAATTTATTCTACCTTCGTCATCGTTTGAAACCAGAAGAAACGATCGACTTTAACATCAAGACAGCCTGGCATGCCATCGCCCGCATGTACAATCAGCAGGCATTAAAATATGGAGGCACCATGTCGGTAGGCTTTGCATTACTCAACATTCATTCGGAAGAAGGAACGCCGGCAACCAAGATTGGTCCGCTGATGGGTCTGGAGACACGGAGCCTTACACGACTCCTGAAGTCGATGGAAGAAAAAGGTTTGATTTACCGCGAAGCGGACAAGAACGATAAGCGCTCCATTCGCATTTACTTGACCAAGGCAGGAAAGAAAAACAGAGAGAAAGCCCGGGAGACGGTGCTGCGATTTAACGAAGCTGTCCGTGAACAAATTCCCGGACAAAAGCTGAATACATTTTTTGAAGTGGTGCAGGGGATTAATAAGATGATCGAACGAAATCAGATTTATGAAACGGCTGTCCGCTGACGATATGATCCGCAAACAGTCACTAACGAATTTATGACAAAACGAAATTTATGAATCGCACCATCCGCAAAGTAGCAATCTTAGGTTCAGGCATTATGGGCTCGCGCATCGCGTGTCACTTCGCCAACATCGGTTGTGATGTTTTGTTACTTGATATCGCACCAAAAGAACTCACCGAGGATGAAAAGAAGAAAGGCCTCACCCTCGATCATCCAGCCGTGAAGAACAGGATTGTGCAGAGTTCGTTTGATGCCACTCTAAAATCAAGTCCCGCTCCGCTCTATAGCAAGAAATTTGTGTCCCGCGTTAGACTCGGGAACTTTACGGATGATATGCCAACAATTAAAGACTACGACTGGACCATTGAAGTCGTGGTGGAAAATCTGGACGTAAAAAAAATTGTCTATGCGGAAGTAGAGAAATACAGAACGCCCGGAACACTGATCACCTCGAATACGTCCGGTATTCCCATCCACCTGATGGCTGAAGGCCGCAGTGCCGACTTTCAAAAGCATTTCTGCGGCACACACTTTTTCAATCCTCCCCGCTATTTGAAATTACTGGAGATCATTCCGACGACCAAGACTGATCCTGAAGTGACAAAGTTTTTGATGCACTACGGCGATTTGTTCCTTGGTAAAACCACGGTGCTTTGTAAGGATACACCTGCATTTATCGGCAATCGTGTAGGTATTTATGGATTGCTTAAAGTGATTGATTCCATGCACAAGTTTGATCTCAATGTGGATGAAATCGACAAACTGACCGGACCTGTTATTGGACGACCTAAGTCAGCCACCTTCAGAACCTCGGATGTTGTGGGTTTGGATACGTTGGTAAAAGTTTCGAATAACCTGTATGCAGGGTTGGTAAAGGATGAAGGTCGTGAGATGTTTAAACTACCCGAGGTAGTTACAAAACTCGAACAAAATAAATGGTTGGGTGATAAGACAGGACAGGGTTTTTACAAAAAGACAAAAGGAGCAAAAGGGCAAACAGAAATTCTTACCCTTGACCTCAAAACGCTGGAATACAAACCGAAAGAAAAGGTAAAATTTGCGACGCTTGAGACAACAAAAGGGATCGACAATCTGAAAGACCGTTTCAAAGTTTTATTGGCAGGCAAAGACAAGGCGGGCGACTTCTACCGCGATGCATTTTTTGGGTCATTTCAATATGTAACGAACCGCATTCCCGAAATCAGCGATGAACTTTTCAGGATTGATGATGCTGTTTGTGGCGGTTTTGGATGGGAACTTGGTCCATTTGAAACATGGGATGCTGTAGGAGTGGAGAAAAGTATTCCCCAGATGGAAGTTGCCGGGTATAAACCCGCACCATGGGTCTATGATATGCTCGCAGCGGGCAATAAATCATTTTATAAAGTGGAAGGCGGTCAGAAGAAATATTATGACATTCCTTCTAAGAGTTATAAGGCCATTCCCGGAAGGGAAAGCTTTATCATTCTTGAAAACAAAAGTGAAAATATCGTTTGGAAAAATCCGGGAGCGAAAATCTATGACCTGGGTGATGGCGTACTCAACTTTGCCTGGCACACGAAGAGCTACACGCTAGGCAGTGAAGTGATAGAGGGCCTGAACAAGGCAATCGATCTTGCCGAAAAAGAGTATCGTGGATTAGTCGTTGGTCACCAGGGCTCCGATTTCTCGTTGGGCGCGAACCTGGGGTTAGTGTTCATGTATGCCATCGAACAAGAATATGACGAGATCGATTTCATGATCAAACATTTTCAGAATACGGTAATGCGCATTCGTTACTCCGGTGTGCCGGTGGTCGTTTGTCCGCAGAGTCGCACGTTGGGTGGTGGTTGTGAAATGACCATGCATGCCGATATCGCGCAAGCTTCTGCTGAAACCTACATTGGCTTAGTGGAAGTTGGCGTAGGACTAATCCCAGGCGGCGGTGGAACGAAAGAATTTGCCAAGCGCGTAAGCGATGGGTTTGAAGAAGGCGATGTAGAATTAAACTCTTTGCAAAATGCATTCATGAATATCGCCACTGCGCGCGTCGCCACATCAGCGGAAGAAGCGCGTGAGATCGGTATACTAAAAAAACTTGATCGAGTTTCAATGAATAAAGACCGTCAGATCAGCGATGCAAAAAAGGCCGTGATTGATCTGGCCGATGCGGGCTATACGATGCCCGTGCAAGCCACAAATATAAAAGTACAGGGTCGCACAGGCCAGGCATTGTTCCTTGCGGGATTGCAAGGCATGCTGATGGGAAAATATGTATCCGAGCATGATGTGAAAGTAGCGAAGTGGGTTGCCAACGTGATGTGCGGTGGTGATCTGACATCCCCGCAGGAAGTGAGCGAGCAGTACTTGCTGGACCTGGAGCGGGAAGCATTTTTGTCGTTGACGGGGGAGAAGAAGACGTTGGAGAGAATTCAGGCGATTTTGACGGGGGGTAGGCCACTCAGAAATTAATAGTAGCGCAGTAGGCAAGACGGCAGTAGGCAACTAAGAAGTAGGCAGTAGGCAAAAAGTAGTAGGCAACATGCAGAATTCACAACACAGCTTTAGAGACCTGTCAGTTTATAAGAAGGCATTTGAATTGGCCATGGAGATATTTGAGATAACAAAAACATTTCCAAAAGAAGAACGGTATTCTCTTACTGACCAAATCAGAAGATCATCACGTTCAGTTTGCACATGTATTGCCGAGGCATATCGCAAAAGAAATTATCAAGCCTATTTTGTAAGCAAATCCTCTGACGGTGATATGGAAAATAGCGAGACACAAGCCTGGCTTGATTTTTCTCGCGCATGCAATTATATCGAGGGGATCAAACACACAGAACTTATAGCAAAATCCGAGGAAGTTGGTAGAATGCTCAATCATATGGTTGAACATCCAGAGAAGTATCTAAAATTGAAAGAGAAACTTGTAGCTCAGTGAACAACAATTGCCTACTGCATTTGCCTACTGCCTACTTCTAAACAAGAAACAGACCTTAAATCAACGCATATGGACGCATTCATCGTAGCTGGCTATCGCTCGGCAGTGGGTAAGGCAAAAAAGGGCGGCTTCCGTTTTGTACGACCCGATGACCTTGCATCGGATGT
>JANYKP010000483.1 GCA_025358195.1 Cyclobacteriaceae bacterium | reverse complement strand
ACCGCACGAAACATGAATCGAATGCAAGGCTACTCTAACAATCCAATGGCTTCGTCCACCAGTTTTTGGGTATCTGTAAAATTGAAATAACATAATTCGAACCTTTGCAGTCTGACCGGTATAACCAGCGCGGGGTCTCCGCTTCCAAAGAAGATGTACACCGTGCTATCCAACATCTTGGCAAGGGGCTTTTCCCAAAAGCATTCTGCAAGATAGTTCCTGATTTGCTTTCAGGCGATCCTGACTATTGCACCGTCATGCATGCCGACGGTGCCGGCACAAAATCTTCGTTGGCTTATATCTACTGGAAAGAAACCGGTGATCTTTCTGTATGGAGGGGCATTGCGCAAGACGCGATTATCATGAATGTCGACGATCTTTTATGTGTGGGCGCAACCGGCCCCATCGTTCTTTCCTCTACAATTGGCAGAAATAAAAATCGAACTCCAGGCGAAGTGATCGCTTCTATCATTGATGGCACCGAAACAGTGTTGGCGATGCTCCGAAAGTATGGATTGGAAATTTACAGCACAGGAGGGGAAACAGCCGATGTCGGAGATTTGGTCCGCACGATTATTGTTGATAGCACCGTGACCTCCAGAATGAAACGAAGTGATGTGATCGACAATAGTAATATTCAAGACGGTGATGTTGTCGTTGGGTTGGCATCCTGCGGGAAAGCTTTGTATGAAACCGAATATAATGGTGGCATGGGCAGCAACGGGCTTACCGCTGCGAGGCACGATGTGTTTGCCAAAGAATATGCCCTCCAGTATCCAGAGTCCTACAATCCGGATATTCCTGAGGACTTAGTGTATAGCGGCAAATTTAAAGTCACCGATTCCATTCCCGGCGTCCCGGTCAACGTAGGAAAGTTGGTATTGTCGCCCACGCGAACCTATGCTCCCATCATGATTCCTGTTCTGAAAGAAATGCGTCAGCAGATTCACGGCATTGTACATTGCAGCGGAGGAGCACAAACCAAGGTATTGCACTTTATTGAGAACCTTCATGTGATCAAAGACAACCTGTTCGAAGTTCCGCCCTTGTTTGAACTCATTTACGAACAGAGCGCCACTTCCTGGCAGGAGATGTACAAAGTCTTCAACATGGGCCATCGGATGGAAGTGTATTTACCGGAACGCCATGCAGGTCGGGTGATCGAAATCTCAAAGAGCTTTGGAGTGGAAGCAAAGATTATTGGCAGGGTAGAGGCCTCAAGCAAAAAGCAGGTTACGATAAAAAGCAGCGAGGGTAATTTTGTGTACGAATAAGGTCGTCTCTTTCATTTAACAGGGTTTCGGAAAGCTTCAAAAACAGCTTTTCATTGCCCTCATCCCACCTTCTCCGGAAGAGAAGAACCAAGGAGTTTTTGAAGCTTTCCTTAGACATATTTTATTATTTTATCAAAGCCTTCCTGCGCTGGGTGAGTCTAAAACTCCTTTTACCCTTCTTTTGCGATAACGATCGAAACGGAGAATGGTGACGGGTTAATGCACTCCCTCTCCTCCGGAGAGGGCCGGGGTGAGGCCGAGCATTTACCCGATTTTCAAAATAATCAACTCGACGCGCCTGTTCAATGCGCGGCTTTCATCGCTATCGTTGGGCGCCCGGGGTTTACTTTTCCCATGGCCTTTGGCTTCAAAACGTTTGCTCACGATACCTTTCTTATTCAAGTAGGTAATGACACTTTGAGCCCGCCGTTGAGAGAGTTTAAGATTATAGTCCTCACTGCCAACATCGTCGGTGTGTGCTGCGATTTCAATAATGACAGACGGATTTTGATGCATGAATTCTATAACGCGATCCAATTCCGCATACGATGAACTTCTAAGATCTGCCGAATTTGTTTCAAACGTGATATTGTTGAGTGTGAGCATGGCGCCATCACGGATGGGAGTTATCAGAACGTCATGCGTGTGGGTTCCATTGGGCTTGGCCTCACCTTCACCAGCAACAATGGTTGAGGTAGCAAAAAAATAACCTTTGTCGCTGCTGGCTACCACCTGATACCGATCACCCTTGCGTAGATAAACGGGCTCACCGGATTCCCCAATAATGACCTCGTCCCTTGTTGTATTGTTGTAAGTTACTTTTGTTCTCACGCGTTTATTGGTCGTCACGTCCGTAACCTCTGCGGAAAACTTTACTTTGTCGTGGGTCAGCAGGAAGATAAGCGTCGTGTCAGATTTAAAAGTAGCTGCATCAAAGGCAAGGATCTGTTTTACTTGCTGATAATTCTGCGCCGTGATGGAGAAGGAGTATTGCTGACCAGTTTCCAATGTAATCACAGGACCAGACTGACCAGCTTTCAAAGAATCTTTTAATATCAACTTCCCTTGTTGGTCAGATACCTGGATGCTAGCGGGAACGGGAATTTTAAGATCACGGTCACTGGCTATCACCGTAGCCCGGTATGCTGATTTAAGATTAATAGTGACATCGATCTGCTCGTAGGCCTCCTGTTTCCTCAAATCAAATTCACGAACCTCTTTGAGATACGATGGATTGAGAAACGCCACCTTAAAGTGAGCGCCCGCGGCCAGCACTAAGCTGAAACGACCGTCATTGGGATTATTGCCCGATGTCACCTTCTCACCCGTATCCAAATTGCGCACTTCCATGACAGCTGATAGGGGTGAAGCATCTTTTTCTGATCGTACAAATCCCTGTACCGTCACATTGATCAATTGGCGGTATTCGAGTGGAATGGGCATGGCATAGATATCATTCTTTGTGTAGAAAAAAATTACATCACCGGCTGCGGAAATGGTTGGTGACTGGTCATTCTCAGCGGAGTTGATGAAATCCAACGGTCGGGCGTCCGTCCAGGTGCCATCTGCATTTATTCTGGATTGGAATAAATCGTATTTGCCTTTTCCGGTTGGGGTAATGGCTGAAAAAATCAGTGTATGATTGTCTGCCATGATACGGGGATCACGAACACATCCCATATTGATTTGATCAGGAAGTTTTTCCGGCTCACCCCATGCTCCACCCGGTTGTTTGTGTGAAACAAAAATCTCGAAACAGTTCTCTTTGGTCTTTTTGTCCATCGGAGCTATTAAATTAACGCGGATAAAATAAAGTGAATTTCCGTCCGCTGAAATGGAAGGGAAGCCCTCATAATTTTCGGTGTTAATAGGTGGTCCTATGTCTTTGGGTTCGCCCCATTGGTTGTTAGTTAGTCGTTCAGCATAAAAAATATCTTCGCTTTTTGTTACATCCTGGATGAAAGCAGTAAAAAAAATACGGTTGCCATCATGGCTCAGACTGGGACCTGCTAAAAAATCACATTTCTCGTTGATGGCGGTAAGTGGCACGATCTCCCGCCAGGTGCCATCCGGATTTCGGGTTGATTCAAAGAGTTCCCACCGTTCCTTAATACGTGTTGAATTCTTGTTGCTTTCAATGATCATGGTATTGCCATCGGCACTGATCGTAGGGGCAAATTCAATGAATTTATCAGTGCTAATGCCCTCCACACGCCGGGGCTCTCCTTTATCCTGCTGTGCAGAAAGC
>JANYKP010000480.1 GCA_025358195.1 Cyclobacteriaceae bacterium | reverse complement strand
ACCAACACCCATTGCCATTAGATTTGGCGTCAACCAGATGTTGAGAACATAAACCTTCGGCAGCCAGGTTGATGGTATTACGTTGGCAGCTCCTACTATCTCAAGCACCCCTCCAAGCAACAATAAAATTACACAAGGGAATCTATCGGGCTGAAGAATCATGAACGTGTGTTTGGTGATCCCGCTCAAGTGATACCACTTTTTCTTCACCTGAAACATTGATTCCGTAACGGTTACATCGTGTCCGTCCGTGTACAAAACATTTTCGGTTTTCATAGTTGTGGGTTTAATTCTGTTTACTTCCGACACTCAATCGACTATCGGTTACTTGATACTGCACGTTTGGCAGGATATTCAATTTTATTGTTCCTGATAATCCCATCTTTCTCTAGTTTATTGGCAATAATATTTGCGAGTTCCTGCGAAAAGCCGCTTAAGTCTTTGGGATTGTACGTCTCTGATTGAGCAGACCAAATCAAGTTTTCTGTTTGGGCATCGTACAAGTTGGTTTCCATATAGTAAATCCTGTCCTGACGATAGTAACGGGGATTATTATACATGGTAGGATACATATAATTGTAGTAACCCCAGAACCTGCTATACATTGGCATGGGTGCATATCCATAACCTCCCGGGACGTAACGGGATTCTGTTTTTTTATCCACCAGCGTAACAGTCAAAATTGCATCCGAACCCCGTTGACGGATTTTGCTCATCATTTCCTCCTTGGTGATATCCTTTCCAAAGTTTGGTGGGAATACATCGAGGCTCTTGCTAACCATGATTCCTTTAGCGATCAAGGAATTGACCATGTCGTTTTCAACGGTGCTCTTCGCTTCAATGCTGCTGGTCATTGCTGCAACCAGTAGGTTGCTATACTGAACGGCTGACTTGGGATTCTTCCATGAACCGGTAATTTGTGAACTCGGCGAGCATGAATGAAACAACCCAATCACCACCAGAACTGCAAAAAAGGTTTTTATAGGACTCATTATTATACGCATTTATACATCGTATTACATTGGAAAAATGATGCCAGAAATGAGGATACCAGTTTGATCGGTGAAATACCGGAGTGAGCGACGAATCTCCAGGTGCACTTGGTTACCGTAGAAATCGTGGAATTTTTTCAACGAACAAATCCACAATTTTCCTTTATGTCGGTTCCGGATTGGAGTTTCCCAAGGATAAAATATGATCAAAAATCAGTCTTCCAGGTGGGTTTTGGGGTCCTTTTTCTCTGGCTCTGCTTTCTTCATTTTGATTGATTGACCCTCATCTTCGGTGTCTGTTTTCTCCTGGTTAAAAAATGAACTTACCAAGCGCCAAACCATGAAGCAGAATGCTACCATAATTGCAAGACCGATAATTGCGCCTATGATTTTCATGTTCTATCGGCCTAAAATTCAGAATGGTTTAAATTCATCCGGATCATCGGTAACAGATTCCCTGATACGGACAATACTTACAAATATCACGGTTTTGTGTTTGCCTGAATGTTTCTGACGGATTGAATAATTCTTCCAAAAGGTTTTTTAACCGCGCCTCAAATTCGGGCAGCAACGGACCAGCATCCTCCATCTTTATTTTCTTTATTTTTAATCCGAATTCCAGGTCATCTTCAAAAAGGTTATTTCGGTTGATCAATCC
Organism: Cyclobacteriaceae bacterium; assembly: GCA_025358195.1. GTDB lineage: Bacteria > Bacteroidota > Bacteroidia > Cytophagales > Cyclobacteriaceae > ELB16-189. The sequence goes on along the minus strand of JANYKP010000480.1, from coordinate 2,332 downwards.
AGGCACGATGCGAAGACCATCATCCGGGTAATTTGTTTTATACAAAAGCGCATAGAGCAGTGTTTGAAAAGCAGCTGTATTACGTTCTTCTTCTCGCATGAAAAGCGATTCCACATCCTCAAATTCAAATTTTCCTTTTCCGGTTTTGTAATCAATCACGCGCACTAGATTTCCTTTGCGATCAAGCCGATCGATCTTACCACCCACAACGGCTTGACCCGGCATGTGAGAAATAGTCGTATAATAAAGTAATCCTTCACGCTCAAGCCCTTCAATGGAAAATGGCGCGTATTTCTGGTCGTGTCGAATAATGTGCTGAACAAAACTTTTAATGACCTCACGCACCACCAGCTGCTGACCTTCGTATATCACTTTCTTCGCCGGATCGAGTTCGTATGCCTCGATAAAAACCAAATCAATCAACCCATCAGTGATAGCCTCTTGATTCACAAAATCACTGGCTTCGATGAGGTTGGTTTTCTTTTTCTCCAGGATTCGTTTATAAAAACGTTCCATGACTTCATGCAAAAAGTTGCCCAGCACCCGTGCATCCAGGTCTTCTTCTACTGCTTTTGCTTCCTTGATTTTAGCGATGTGTCTGAAATAAAATTTTAGTTGACAATCGATATAGGTGTTCAATGCCGATGGTGAAATCCCTTTGAAACGGTAATTCCCTTCGTTCAGCTTTGCCAGGTCTTGTAAAACTTGTTCGTCCTTCTTTATTTCAATCGGCTTGATCGCATGTGGTTGAATGGGGTTGTGAAGTACCAGGTTCTGGGTGTTCCAACCGGATTCGAAAAGAAGTTGCTGAAGGTAACGGCTCATCTCGCCCTGGCCCAACACATCGGTCTCTGTATTGTAAAATAGAAATACGTTCTCGGCCCGTTGAAGCACGCGATAAAAGAGGTAGGCATACATTGCATCCTGATGTTCGGCAGTAGGCAATCCATAGGCTTTACGAATATTAAAGGGAATGTAGGATGATTTGTTTCCGGCAGCTGGAAGGGCACCTTCATTCAATGAAAGCACGAACACATTTTTGAAATCCAGATTGCGCGTCTCCAGCACCCCCATTACTTGCAGGCCCTTCAGTGGCTCCCCAGTAAAGGGAATTTTTTGTGTCCGCACCAACTGACGAAATAGTCTGATAAACGATTTTAATTCTGTCTGAAATTGCTTCTCTGAACCAAGTCCTTCAGAAGAAGGCCGGACCGCTCCCATCACCTCTTCAAGCCGATTGATCAGTTTGAGAAAATGGAATGCATACTCCTTGTCGAGCGGGGTAATGGATGGCAGGCCTCCCAGCATCGTTATAATTTCCCGTAAGTAGGGCATCAGTCCTTGCTCTGTTACAGTCGAAAACATCAATGCGTACAAGGCCGGCCCTGAGGTTAGTTCAGATGTCTGAATTACAATGCGGTTATTTTCAATAATTTCCTTGCGCCGGGTGTTCGCAAATGCTGGGTCCGCCGCTACCACATAAGGATGCCCCAAGATCGAAAGCACCTGGCGATGGCTAAAATATTCTCCTCGCTTGTTGCTTTGCAGTTCCACCAAAAACTCAATCAGATTAAATGTCGGGGTACTTGCCAGCGGAAAGCCCATGGTCACATTAAGCTTATCCAATGAGCCCGAAATTCCATGCAGCACAGGCAACAGGAGTTTTTCATCTGGAAGTACAATCAATGTGTCCTCCGGATCAATCCCATTCGCTAATTCCTCTTTCAGCAACTGCGCCAGGAGTTTTGTTTGTCCTATGTGCTGCGCAGCACCCAAAATTTTTGCCGACTTCTTTGAATTGAAATGCGCCGGAATATCCTTTGGGAACGTCTTTCCCAACACAACATGGCGCTGGTACTGACGGAAAAAGAGTCCGGCTTCCTGTGTGTTGTTATTTACGTAGTAGCTATCCATGTCCCAATGGACCTCGGACCTACCGATTTCCACGAGGGTAGAAATAATTCTTTCCTCTGCTACGGTGAGTGCATTGAATCCGGCAAAAATGATATGATTAGGCTCCTGATTTTCACCTTTTGATTCCATCAATTGATTCGCTACTTCGCTGTGTAGCATGCCTTCATAGGCAAGGCCTTGGTCTTTCAGCTGTTTCTTAAATGCATGATATACCTCCGGAAGACGGCGCCACACCTGCAAAAACTTTCTCTTGTTGGTGGTGAGGTCTTCATCAAAATTTCCCCAAAAGCTCTTCAAAAATTCAATTTGTTCTTCGGTGAGAAAGTCAAAACTTGAATCCAACTCCTTTTGATTGCTGAGGTCTTTGAACAATTGGTCGGCATGGACCATGTATTTATCCACTTCATCAAAATCGCGG
>JANYKP010000187.1 GCA_025358195.1 Cyclobacteriaceae bacterium | reverse complement strand
CCATCCGTGGCAAGGTTGGTTCAATTTTGTTGCCAAGCGTTTGTATAGATTCTGCGCAACTCAACTTTTAATTCTTTAGGTTCAATACTCTAGATTACACCGATCACCACAGATGATTTTATCCGTGGTAATCCGTGCCATCTGTGGCAACCTTTCTAATCCTCCGGGTAAGGAATAAACACAAACCGTGTAAACGCCTTATCAATCACAAACAAACAGCAAAACTCATCCGGGTCTTTGTAGGTGTTTTTAAAATCTTCCTCCTTCTCATTTGCCACCAATTCCCGTTGGAGAAACTCATCCAGGAACGAGGCAAAATAATTCCAGCTTAAAGGGAGTTCTGTTTTCTTGATTAAAAGTTGACCAATGGGTTGATCCTCTTGAGAGATGGGAAAGATGGGGTAGGCAAAGCCGGCCTTGCGAATTTGATAGGAGGCCTCTTTCAGGGTGTCGGCTACCCTTACAAAATCGGAAGAGATCGTGCCGAGGTACTTGCCGCTAAGTTCCGGGTCGTTAGTCATAGAATTTGACCGCTAAAGTAAATTTAAAAATTCAACCTGTCCAGAGCGAGACGAATGAACTGAATTATCGTTCATTACCCATAAACCCAACTTATTATGAACCGTTACACCTTTCTTAAGCGATCCCTCCTGGGCAGCACCGTGTTGCTTGTTCCCGCATGGGCACATGCTGACCAGGACAAAGAGAAACCAGCACCCCTCAAACTGGAAATAGTGAAAGAGTTTGTAGGCGTATCACATGGAAATTTTCCGCGCATGAAGGAGATGTTGGATAACGAACCTTTGTTGCTCCACGTGTCCTACGACTGGGGGGGAGGGGATTATGAATCCGGCATTGAGGCCGCCGGACATGTTGGCAACAAGGAGATCGCGAATTATTTGCTAAGTAAGGGGGCCCGCTATAACATTTATCTCGCCTGCATGCTGGGACACCTTGATACCGTAAAGAATGTGCTGACATTCAACCCCACATTTCTCAACTCCAAAGGACCTCATGGATTTACCATGCTGCACCATACAATAAAAGGAGGGGAGTCCGCAAAACTCGTGGAAGATTATTTGCGATCGCTTGGTGCAAAAGATACACGGATTGATTTTTACGCGAAAGCTTAAGCAATCGTTTTTCTTGCCTTCTTAAAGCGGTAATCACTCCTTAAGGATTCGACTCCAGCCACTGACTAGAATAGATTTTTAACGCAGGAAAGAACAAATCAAATTCAGCCTGAAACTCGCCATAGTGATGACGCAGATCTTCTGTAGCCAGTTCCATCTTCGATTCAAAAGTGGCGCGCCTGGCCATTCCAGCGAGTACGCGCTGAATGCTGTCAACGTGAGCGTAACTTACCAGCCAGTTGCCCCGCATCATATGGGGAAGGAGTTGATTCACCCGCTCGGGTAAAATAGACTGGTGCTCCAACACAAGCTGATATACGCGCGCAGCATACTGCTCCAATGGCTCCTGTGAGTAAACGCCCCAATTGGCAGCCAAAAAATGATCATAAAAGATATCGACGATCACACCCGAGTAGTGCCGATAGGTGGGACGAAGTCTGTTTTTACTTTTCCTTACAACAGGGTCGTGGTCCGTGAATTCGTCAATGGCGCGGTGGAGGTGGATGCCTTTTGCGATACCGGCCCCAAAAGTTGAAGTCAGGTCCCTGCCTTTGACAAAATCACCAATGAAGTTGCCCAGCATCACATCTGAGTCGCTCCCGGAGAGGTATAAATGGGCCAGAAAATTCATGGATGTAAAGTAAATCAAGAAGTTTAATTTTTTAACGAAAGTATTTTTATGACTTTTGATCAAAATCCGCATTGAAGATGCCCACTATCCAGCAACTGAAGCTCCTGATCAACCTCGCCCGCATCGATGGGGCCGTGGCCGAGAAAGAACGGCAGTACATTATAAATATCGGCCAAGCCAATCACCTTCTGGTCGCGGAGATATTGCCGCTGTTTACAAGTGAGCACCCGGTGGTGGTGCCGAAGGATTTATCCGAAGATCAAAAGTTCGATTATATTTTCCGGCTGGTGCAGTTGATGAAAATTGACGAGCGCATGTACCGGGATGAAATTAAGTATTGTGCCCGTGTGGCCTCGATACTGGGTTATCGTGAGGAAGTATTGTTTGAGTTAATGCTGAAAGTTAAAAATGTAGCTATGGAGAAAGATGAAATAGAAGTGTTGAGAAAACTTACAGCATCTTTTCTATTAAAAAGTTGACCCATTAACGACTCCCGTGGGGTTAATTATTTCTAGGCAGGAGCCGCATGTATCTCGATGATCTGATTATTGGGATTAAAGTGATCCACATAACGCGTGTACGACCGGCCTGCGATAAACTCTTTCAATTCTTTTTCGGCTGCAGCGCGATTGGCGCCTACGAATTTTACGACAAAAACCCCATCACCGGGTTTCTCAATTCGAATATTTGTCATGGAGGTCTCCAAACAGTGTGGGAAAGCTACTCATTGTTGATGATATGCCCAATTGAATTGCCACGGGCTTAAGCCCGTGGCAATTTTGAAGGAACCCCAAATGGAGTATATTGACCTAAGCATTTGATAATAATGACATTCTCTTTATAAACTCACCTCATGAAAAAGAAAATCAATCGCGTGCATGCCACCATGGCAATATGCAGTTTAATCATGGTCTTCGTATTGTTGACCATTGCCGCAAACGGTCAACTGCTTAAGGTCGGCGTTGTAGGTCTGAGCCATGATCACGCTCATGGCATCATGCAGCAATATAAAAAAGGCGAAGTGATCCTGCTGGGCATCGCTGAACCCGACGTACAGTTGGTGGAACGATATAAAAAAAGGTATAACGTTCCCGATTCTCTGTTCTTCAAAAATATTGCTTCGATGCTGGACCGAATAAAGCCAGACGCGGTGCTGGCCTACAATGCCATATCGGATCACCTGGAGGTGGTAGAGGCATGTGCACCCAAGGGCATTTCAGTGATGGTGGAGAAACCTCTTGCCACCACGGTGAAGCAGGCGGAACGCATCCGTGATCTTGCCCGTCAATACAACATTCATGTACTGACCAATTATGAAACCACCTGGTACGCCAGCAATCAACAGCTCTATGAAAAGGTGAAAAAAGAAAACAGTATCGGTGATATCCGGAAGATGGTGGTGCACGATGGTCATAATGGACCAAAGGAAATTGGTTGCAGCACGGAATTCCTGGCGTGGCTCACCGACCCGGAGAAAAATGGAGGCGGAGCCCTAACAGACTTTGGTTGTTATGGTGCAAACCTGATGACCTGGCTCATGGATGGAAAAGTACCCATTGCTGTCACCGCCATCACGAAGCATATCAAACCTGATTTATATCCAAAGGTAGACGATGAAGCTACCATCCTGCTGGAGTACGCCAATGCCACCGGCATCATTGAAGCATCATGGAATTGGCCCTTTGGAATCAAAGACCTTGAGGTGTTCGGTTTGACAGGTTATTTACACGCGCTGAACGGCAATACCTTACAAGAGAGAAAAAAAGACACCTATGATAACGTGATGATTAAGCTTCCTGCTTTTCAAAATAACCTGACGTACCTGGCGGCCGTTTTGCGTGGAGCAATTCAACCTGGCAACGATCTATCTTCACTTAACAATAATCTCGTGGTTGTTAAAATACTCAC
>JANYKP010000555.1 GCA_025358195.1 Cyclobacteriaceae bacterium | reverse complement strand
TAAAACCCGTTTTCTGAATTTTTTCCGAGGAAACATTGCTCCCATTCACCACAATATCTGTCATCTCACCGATCACGATACGGAGAACAAATGCCGGCACCGAAGGAAGCAACAGGGGCCGATTCAAAACTTTGGCCAACGCTCTTGTCATTTCGCGGTTCGTCACGGGCAGGGGACTGACAGCATTATAGGCGCCTTTCATCGATTCATCCTCCACCGCCCTGATAAATATGGCACACAGATCATCCAGGTGAATCCAGCTCAGGATTTGTTTTCCACTTCCCAAGGGTGATCCAATTCCAATTTTTATTGGACCTGCCATCTCCTCCAGCGCACCACCTTTATCACTCAGCACAATACCGATCCTGATTTTTGCGACGCGAATCCCCAATGAAGCAATAGCGTCCACCTCCCTTTCCCATGCCACCACGACGCGAGACAGGTAATCGTTTCCCGGATTACTTTCTTCCGTGAAAATAATTTTCTCATCAAGTCCAAATCCATAGTAGCCAATCGCCGAGGCAGATACCACGGCCCGGACCTTGTTATTTGTTCTCTCTAGTGTTTTGTGCAACAAGGCAGATGATTTTGTGCGGCTCTCCAGTATTTCCTTCTTGCGATGTGGCGTCCATCGCCTGTCGGCTACTCCAGCTCCGGCCAAATGAATGATTACATCCACTCCATTCAATGCCTCCGGGTCGAATTCTCCTTTTGCTACATCCCACACATACGATGGAACTTTGCCTGGCCTTTTAGAACGGCCCAGGTGTGCAACTTGGTATCCCTTTTGACTGAGCATCTCCGTTAGTCGTGTGCCCACTAAGCCCGAGGCGCCGGTTAGTAGAATGGAAGTTGCCAAAACAGTATTTTTTAAATGATCTTTGCATCCAATATAACCACTGATTGATGAAAAAGTTGACGATTCTTTTAATCCTGTGTGTAACGTTTCATGCGTATGCTCAAAAGGTGACGGTCAATAAGAAGAGTGAAAAAATAAAAAGCGAATCGACAGAGGGATACAGTACAGCATTAGAAGGCAAGAAAGAAGATGTGGCCGCTGCTTTCAGTCGCTTTTTGAAGAACCTGGGCAAAATCAAATCCGCCGGCGATTATCAGTTCGTTGAAGGCCCCGCGTTGGGCGGCACGGTCTATAGTACAGGTATCGTGTATGCGCAAACCGACGGCAACGAAGAAAAGACTTCCGTTTGGCTGGGCATTAAAGCAGCCGAATGGACCGTCAACGACATTACGTTAGTGGAAACCCAGCTGGAAAAACTCGTTTACCAGTTTGGTATAAAATTTTACCGTGATAAAATTCAGGCGCAGATTGATGAAGGCATACAAGCAGCCAATGCGGTGGTCCGGCAACAGCAGCGGCTCACCAATCAAAACAAGGACCTTACCATCAAGCTGAGCAACAATGCCCAGCAAAAAATACAACTGGAAAAGTCACTGGAAGCAAACAAGCTCGAAAACCTGGTCCTGCTTCAAAAAATAGAAAACAATAAGAAGTCGCAGGACTCGGTACGACAAGCGGGCGAGCAGATCAAAAAGGTTATTGAAATGCACAAGGAGCGACAACGCAAAGTCAATTAAATGGGCGCCTCGATAACACTGATTTTAACCGGCATTAACCCTTCATGTCAATTCCGAAAGAATCGAGAAACAAAAGAGGTTGTCCTTTTGAGACAACCTCTTTGAGGATTCAGATTTATCTTCTTAGAATCTAAAAGTCAACTGGCCATAGAAGGTAGTTCCCAACTGACTAAACTGTGAACCGTTATATCCTAAAATACGATACCTTCCGCTGAAGCTTAGAAAGCCTTCCAAAAGATTCTTTTTCGTTGGATCATTAAGTACCGATTCGCCTGCAGGATTAAGCGCTTCCAGTTTCCATGAGGGCAATACGTTGAAGAGATTGTTCACCGTAAAAGAAGCGGATAAATTTTTTGAAATATTATACCCGACATTCAAATCGGTTACAACGGCCGGAGCAAATACTTGCTTAATGTTTTCCATGTCGTCACCGCCATTATCCAGATCCTGGAATTTAGTCGGTCCGAATAATGTATTGTTAAGAACGACATTCCATTTGGCGACACTATAATCCAACCCCAGGATTGTCTTATACTTTGGGCGGCCTTCTGACAAAAGTGATTTCACCTGGGTATTCAAAATCGTGGCCCCTGCTGAACTAATGGCAGGAGGATCATTTGGACTACCGACGATATCATTGGCAATATTGACGTTGCCGGCGAGATTAAGCGTTAATTTACCGCGACCCAAATCAATATTTCTATAGCTCGCCACATAATCCAACCCTCGCGTTTTGGTCTTTATTCCGTTGATAAAAAACTGAACACTTGTTAGATTCCCGGCCGCCAGGATTTTCCCCAGGGTACTGTTAGGATTGTTGGAAGAAATCGATGAACTATAAACGATTCGGTCGCTAATGGTAATATCATAGTAGTCAAGTGTGATGCTCAGATTGCTGGCAGGATTTAAACCTACACCCACTGTATAATTGACAGAGTTTTCCGCTTTTAGTTTTGGAATACCCAAAGCAAAGGCCTGCTTACTGTTGTTGTTGAATAAGCCTGAAAGTACAATGGTTCCCCCGGCGAACGATGCTTGTGTAGATTGGGCATAGATCTGGTGTAATGTTGGTGCCCTAAAGCCAGTAGAGGCAGAGCCCCTTAAGACGATTTTATCACCGGCAATTTTGTAGCGAGAGGATGCTTTCCAGACAAATGCGTTTCCGAAATCGCTATATTTTTCCCCCCGAATGGTTCCCTCCACCAGGAAGTTATCGGTAATATCCCAACTCGCATTTAAGTACCCACCAAGATTGAAACGGCTATTGGTTCTTGCGTTTTCTGCCCGGATACCCGGGAAAGAATTGGAACCCTCCCCTGAATAAGAGGCGGTATCACCGGCGATTATTTTATAGGTTTCCGATCTTGCCTCTGAACCAAAAGAGACAAAGAAGTTATTGGTTACGGACTTGCTGATATCAATATTTCCAACAGCATGATTGAAGCTATAACCACCGGGTTTAAATGACGTGGGCGTTAAGCTGGGGCTGATATTGCCCAGCGTCCTGTTCACCGTATTATTTACGGTATACAATTGTTGATTGCCCCCCACGGTAAAACTCACATCATGCTTCCATCCGTTGTTTTCATCTTTTAATCCAAGAGTAGCATTATAATCTGTCAAATCGCCTTCAAAGGTCGGCATGTAACCCAGATAACCCTTATAGAGTTGAACTCCATTTGCATCCAGGGTATTGTCACCGGTGTAGTTCACCCCATTAGGATCTGTTACGTGAAGCAATCCATAGTCCTTTCTCCAATAAGGTGTTCGATAATTAGCATTGCTAATAACTTTCTTCGCAACAAATGCTGCGTTGCTATAAAACTGGCCTTTTTCGCCAATCGGTATTCCCAGATTATAGAGAAATTTAGCTGCAGAAGTTTCTCCTGTTCCGTTAAGATTTCCTCCAGTCGGATTGATTTTGAGAAAGTTTGTTATGCCAACATTGGCGGATGAGGTCGGGCTCTGACTAGGATCTCCAAAGGTTGCGATTTCTGTCGGCAGGTCAATAATTCCAGATCGTATAGCGTTATTTTGCTGATTGAACCCAATCGTGTAATTAATAAAGCCATTCTTGGCAAAATTACTTCCGCTATTAAGTGACAACCCGTAGGATCCTCCATCTCCTTTACTGGT
>JANYKP010000541.1 GCA_025358195.1 Cyclobacteriaceae bacterium | reverse complement strand
CCCAGTTTTTTTGATTCGTTCTGACCAGGCGTCCGTCTGAACGGTACGTGCGGCCTTCATTTTTTCAAAGGATTCCTTGGTGCCAAATTCTTCCCAGTTATAATCGGGTCTGCCGCTCGGCTGGTTCATTGAAATCATTACAAACTTTCCTTTTGAATTTGGTAACCATTTCTGGAATGCGATTGAATCGACAAGGTCCGGAAGGATGATCACCTCAGCTGTCAGCGCCTTACCTCCTGTGCCGGGACTCCAGGCTAATTGTGTTCCTTCCAAAGATTTAACCCGAGGATACACCATATCGATATGAGAGGCACCTCTTTCCCACCCTCGCCACTCACCCCACTTTTCGTTTTTGGCTGCTATGCCCCAGCCTGTGTATTTAGTGACAGCCCAATCATGCGCCTGTTGCATTTGTGGTGTTCCCACTAGCCGAGGACCTATTCCATCTATTAACTCCCGTGCTAATACTTCCAATTGAGAATTATCCGTGGCCTCTTTAACGATCCCATCCACAACAGGGTCCGGAATCTGCGCAAAACTGATGAGACCCGACATTATCAAGATGATAAAAGATGCTCTCTTCATACAATTTGGATTTACAATAAGGTGATCCAATAAAGCAATTTTTATTCAAATCAATGGGCAAAAAATGATGGGTGGCTTTTATTATCAAGCAAAGTTTGGGGCAACAACGTTTCAAAGATTCATTGCATCACCGTAAAAATTTACCAAAACTAGTTTCCCCCGCAGATTTTGACGCTGCAATTTTGTTGGAATTAAAATTTCACAATCTATTTCCCGAGTCTCTCCGGCTTGATAATTCCTTTTGAATCCTTGTTACGATGAGCCATGCGATCACTCCAGCCACTCATGGTAGTTTCTTTTTCCGCGAGCATGGTTTCCACTGATTCCTTTTTTATGTGCGCGCGAAGAATTGAATAAAGACTCATGTAAATGTTTGCAATCCACACTATGCAGAATCCCGCAATGAAATAACCTCTCCAATCATTCAATAATAATTTGTACCCAGTAAGAGCCAACAGGCCTATCGTTATGTAATGGCTGAAGCAATATTCACACGTAAGCAAATAAAACAATTTTCTCACCAATAGTTGCCTGGAGTTTTTGTACTTATTGGCACAATACTCATGAATTTCACTGAATATCTCCTCGTGGGTCACCGTCCATGAGACGCAGGCTACAGGAACAGCCATATGAGTTGCTCTTTTAACGCCAACATAATTCAAGGTTCGCTTATGTATTCGAACAATCGGTTTTTAACGCATTCTCAAAATACTATCTCTCAGCACAGCATCCGTAGAATTTAAAGACAAGCGGATGGTAAAACGCTATGAATGACTTTCTTCAAGATCGTTATGATTGCCACCACCCAGGCTATAGTTGTTATTTTCTTCATCCTCCGAGCCGATGGATTCCTGTTCATCGTCCAATTCGGCTCCGGGAACATCGAGATCATTGCCGGAAAAATCGACAAGTGTCGTACGATGTTTCAGTTCTTCATCGTCGCCCATATCCATACTCAGGTCTTTCTCACCTAATGCTTCCATATCTTCTGATGTGATGGCGAACTGGTCTGGCGTTTCCAACGCACCCTCAGCATCCATTTTATCAACACTTTCTATAGCAGAGAGGCCAGGTAATTTTGAGATCGACGCGGGTACGTTGTTTTTAACAGAATCCAGCTCTTCCAAATCTGCGTTCACCCGTTTGCCTTGGTTCATGATGTCTTCGGCAGGCGCATAAAGTGGATAACCAGGAAATTCATTCTTCTTTTCTTCGGCAGGCTTAAACGAAGAAGCCTTTTGATTTCTTTTATCGTGTTTCATCTTTTTATCATTTATTTATTCAATCCATTCGGAGCATACCAGCAAATACCACTACGGCTCAATTTTTAACGAAAGGGGTTTCGGAAAATTTTCCATTTTCATCGCACCAGGCATTCTTAGAGGAGCCGTTTTTGTCCTGCATCTCCAGGTAATAATGTTTATCGCTCGTACCAGTGCCCTCCCAAAATCGGTTTACCGCATACGTATTATAGGGACTGTTATCAAATTCCATTTTTATTACGTCAGGTACCCGGTCATCCCAGGCTTGATTCGAGAATGTTTCCACATAATTACCAGACCTGTCATAAAGGGTCATGTACTCTATATTGTCAACAGCGTAAGAAGCTGCGTATACGTAATCAGTCCCTACCCACGCGACGACCTCAGTTTTTGTTTCCGGAATCTTGTCAGCCAGTTGTTTTGCCAATCGTTGATTCATGTCATTAACTGGCATGCCTTTTCCAAATTCATTTTTACCCACAGGTTTTTTAGTGGCAGTCTGTGCAAAGAGTACTGTCGTGAGTAGAAGGGAAAGCGCAAGACTGGTGGCAAAACCAAGTAGGCTTTTCATAGTTGAAAATAATTTACTTGTTGCAAAAAGTTCTCCGGTAACTCCACGTGAAGAATCCAGTGCCCCTCCTACTTTATGAGCAAGTCGTTCGAGGCACTTGCTTCGGTAGGACTAGGCTTGTCTCCTGATCGTGGAATCCAGGTGTCGCGTGGAGTAACGCCATCCTGGCTTCTCGACCAACTCTTCACAAATGCTGGTGAATACTTCTAGCAGCTTGTTATATTCGTGAGGCTTAACGATGTATCTTTTTGCTCCAAGTTCCAGGGAATATTTCTTATCTTTTTCAGAAGTAGAAGTTGAAAAAATAATTATTTCCAGGTGCTTTAATTTTGGGTCAGTCTTGATTTCCTTCAGAGCAACCCTGCCGTCCTTTTTGGACATATTTAAATCCAATAGTACCAGGTCAGGAAGTTCACCGTTAGTTTCAATTCTTGAATGCAAATACTCCATTAACTCCTCTCCATCCAGCACAAAATCTATCGAATGGGCCATATTGAGTTCCTTAAATGCTACCAAGGCCAGCAATCTGTCATCCGAGTCATCATCAACCATGAGGATTTTCATCGTTTTCCTTTCTTTTAGTTAGTGGGTTTTTTTGAGTCCCACGGGGAGGTCAATAAAAAAACCGTGCCCTCCGGCTTTTCTGTGTTTTTAGGGCCTCTGAGCCTGTTACAGCTTGAAATTTACTTATGAATGGGTAATCCAGGTTCCCATTTCCCGGATAGATTGTCCCAATTTTTGGATCATTTGCCACGCTCGTTAAAGCAACATTGAACAAATTGCATTGCAACTGACGCGGAGTTAATCAACCAAAAGCCGGTTGTGTTGCGACCCAATCCGCGAACGAAGGAGCTCTTAGCCCCTGAGATATATTTTAAACGTCGTCCCCTTATCCACCTTACTCTCCACTTCAATTTTGCCCCATTGATTACCGATCATTTTGTTGACGATATAAAGCCCAACTCCAGAACCTTCCACCCCTGGGCGCAATCGCGTGAATTTTGAAAATATCTCTTGCTGCTTGTCTTCCGCAATGCCCACACCATTATCTTTCACTGACAAGAGTGTGTATTCTCCCGATTTTTGACTCTTAATGAGCACTTCGGGCGTTTGGCCAGGGGAAGCAAATTTTATGGCGTTGCTGAGGAGATTATACATGATACTTCTTAAATTCTTTCGGGAAATATTCATCTCAGGCACAAGGATGTCAGAAGTAATCTTCGCGTGCGATTGATGGATTTTGTCCTTCAGTGTAAACTTTATATCCTGAAGAATATCCTCAATGCTAACCGATTCTGCCTGATCGTTAAGATCGGTTCCTATTTTAGTGCTGTCTGTGATTTCATTGATCATCGTCCTCATATTGCGCGACGATTTCTCCATCAATTTGATTAGACGGTTAAGTTCCTCTTTGTCATCGCTGTTGGAAACAGATTTCAACAGATCGATCAACAGGATCATGTTGGTCAACGGGCCGCGGAAGTCATGAGATACGGAATAGATAAATATTTCGTGGTCCGCATTTAATCGTTCAATGTCCTTTAAATCCCTTATGCGGTCGGTAATATCGATAAAGGTGATGACCACACCATTGGTCATGTTTTGTTTTTTGATGATATAGGGAAGTATATTCATCTGGAACCAACGCTTGTCATCGGTCTGTACCTCCTTTTCAAGGTTCTGGTTGGTCTTTATCACTTTTTGGATACTCTCCACAATACCAGAAACCCGCAAGACACTTGGAATTTCCTTAATAGATTTCCCGCAATCACTCGCGGTGAACTTAAAGTACCGGTTGGTGGGCGGGCTGAATTTTCTCAGTTTTAAATCAGCGTCAACAAAAAGCTGGGGTATAATCGTGTTTCTGAAATAGTTCTCTACTTCATCATTCAACTCGATCAGTTTCTTGATCTCCTTTTTTTCAGCAACAATTGATTCAGCCATTTCGAAATGATTTGTCAAATCCCATTTTTGATCAAATGACCAAAGGTATTTCACTGCACCTTCAGCAAACTACCCTCACGCCTCGGCCAGGGTCGTACCCTTGAGTCGGAATGTCTCCAACGTCTTGATAACGGGATATGTTTTTAGGCTTTTATGCGATTTGCGTAAAGCCATAGTTTGATCATTAAGAATTTGGCTTAACTCCAATGAGACGTCCTCATGCTGGAGCGCTTGTTTATAAGCCTTTTGGACAGCGTATTCTGAAAATTCACAAGCCTCCAATATGGAATTATAATTCTTACCAGTAAAAAATTCTTTGACCTCCAACCATAGCCGGTAGATTTTTCCTGCTGTCGTGGTGGCATCAACGTCGGGTAAACTATTGCGCTTGAAAATCTCCAGTGCCAGCACCGATTCGATCCTTCTGCTTTCATCAATAGCGCGTTGAAAAACAACCTTCAAATCATGCTCATTTATTTCCTTAACGGCCTTCTTATAAATCCCAATTCTATCGTTGTTGATTTTTAAAAGTTCACTCAATACGTTGGTTAAATCCTCCTTTATTTTCTTCATGACAGTGTTGATTTGATCGTTACAGGTCCTTTTTACCATTCTTTTTATGAAAAAATCGTTCCAAATTGGAAAGGGCCTTTTGCCCCAATCCAGAAATGCCTGTGAAAAAGAATGACAAAAGATGTGGAGCATTTTCTACGATTTTTGGTCCATTTTGGCATTTTCTGTAACAACTCTCTCAGGCTGGATGGCTCGGGGACGATGGCTCAGTTTTTTAATAACTGTCATTGTATTAGAAACTGTACCAACGTATGAAGAAGTTGTTTATCCCCATTACCGGCATTCTCACCATTCTGCTGGCGCGAATAATTTTGCTCCACGACCCTTCCATTCGTGAATTGTTTGTTCCTCAAATGAATTCTGGGGTAGTTTGGGTTGTACTTATCGGAGGCATCCTGATTGCCATCATTACAAAATTGGGTGGGCCAAATAGTACCATGACTATCTAGTGCTCCTCCTTCTATTTATTTATCAAAAATATTTGAAACAAGGTTCCGATTCAGGTGATAATAGAATCAACTGGAAACGGGACTCTGCGATCATCAATCTTGGATGGCTGCTTGAAATTGAAGGCAAACGACCTAGTTGTTGTTTCCCAAGCCAGAAGTAAAAAGCAAGTGAATTTTGCGTAAGTATTGTATGGCAGTCAATTGATTGACCCTTTCCCGGGTATAATTCGAGACAATAAACATCGTTTTGTCCCTTACCAATTGTTTGAGATCTTCAAATTTGAAATTCAAGTATGTTTCTTCAGAGTTCATAGCTATTATCAATCTACAGGCTGGCCTTACCAGAATCGCAGGCCGTGCTAAGAAACTCCCGCCAAGGCGGGAGTTTCTATTTCAACCCAAATCATCCCCTACTTCATTTTTGGTTGCTCCTTCCTTATTTTCTCCGAGTCATCACTCTCTTTGCTGGGATTCTCTACAGAATTTTGGGTGGACGATCCTTCCTCATCTTCTTCTTGTGCGCTGTTGTAGTTTTCATTTTCGGATTCTTCATCCTCTACTGAGTTGTCATTGCCCGATGCATTCACGGTTCTTTTCTGTTCATCTGCGTTGGTCACACGATGCTGTGTGCGGCTTGCTGCGGACCTATCTTTGCTGTTGCGATCCTCTTCTTTGTCAGTTTGCCCCGTGGGAGCCTTGGGGGCCTTTACCGGATTTTTGGCATTGCTGGTCTTTTCACCCTGACCTCTTGAGGAGGTGGAAGGCTTGGTTTTTTGCTTTTCCATATATTAAGAATTTATTTTAGTTCAGGGAGCACTTTCAAAAAAATTATGCCGTCACATATAACGGGAATTAAAAAAAAGTAGTGAAGCGACTAAAGCTGAGGATTTTGTTCTACAACTAACAACCTGCCAGAACCAGCTCAAGGCACTAAAAAGGTTAAAGTGTGTGAAAATTAACGTGCGTGCGACCTGCGCCGGAAGTGCATCGTTAACGAAGACCGATTTAGTTCTTAAGCCTGAGCGGTTATTTTCTTAATCTGTTGAAATGATCCCTTACTCCCTGTTCAGTACCATGGAATCCAGATTGATGCCTGAAAAATGAAGTGGCGCAAGTGTCCGGTCTGCGTATCTTTTCCATCCATTTTGATTCAATTTCGCTGATGAAGAAGGTCCCCTTCCCATGCGTGTCGTAACGAGTTCATCGGGTACAAACATGTCCTCACCTCCTGATAATTCGATTTCGTCCGCTATTAAGGGCTTTTGCCATTTGGAAATTCTTCTCGGATTGGAAGACCGAAAACGATTTTTACCAACATCATCGGGGAACTCAATTGTTTGGGTCTTCAAAGCAGCGGCTTGCTTTCTCAGTTTGGTTTTCATGTAATGACCTCTTTTTAGAAGTGAATAATCGACTGTTTGTATCAGTCTGATAATTCAAAATAGTATGCCAAGCGGAAATAAAAACACAGGAGGGCAAAAATTGGCGTTCAACCAAATTGGCCACCTCTAGTTACGTTGATTTTTTTCAACACTTCATTTAAAGTATTACTGCAAGTGGAAGGCTTCTTTAAGAACTAAAGTCCCCACAATCCCTCTACTAATACGGCTTTTGATTGACGTAATTTCCAGGGGGGTTATAATTACATACCCATATTTCCTTGTCGCCACACGTTGCCATCCCGCATCCCACCTCGGTGGTTTTTTGCCAGACAATCTGTGTATAATGTCCACACTCTCCACCTTTACATTTCCCCTTGGCCGGATCGTAGAATTCCTTTTCACTGGCCCAATCATCCACCACGTCCTTTGGATTGCTGTCTATCCCTTCCGAACAGTAGATATTTTCTCCATACTTCTCATCGGGTGAATGGACACAACCACAATCCTTCTTCGATTGTTTATTGGCCCATCCTTGCGCCACTTTCGCCAGCTTATCCGACCATTTCAAAGGTGCTACTCCCACCTCCTTTCGCCAATGGTTATGGCGTTCAACAATACCTTTCATTTTTACGGGCTCTGCATCTCTTGGTAATTCTTCATCACTAAGTAATGTGTGAAGCAGGAGGAGAAAAATAATTGTCAATTTCATCGGTAGCGGGTTGAACGTTGCATCAAAGTTCGGATTAAAGCTTAAATCCGAAAAGATAGTTTTAATATTTATTCGATGTATGAAGGCACAGGAAATGCACCCCTGGAATTGCTTCTGGTTTTTCAATGTCATTTTCTCTGTAAATTCTAACAAATTCAATGACATAAAAAAACCCGGACTACTTATCCGGGTTCCTGCCTTTAAACCTCAAATCTTATACAATAAACAGACCTGCAATTGCAAGAACCTTGTCCGGTGCCAATGGCTCATCAAATGCTTGCGAGGCAATCGTGGCGTTATACCCCAGGGTAGTAACATTTACGCCACCTTGTGTAACATTATCTTCGCCTGCATAAACGGCAGCCGGAAGACCCGAGTTGGACGTAATCCATCCCTTTTCAGCACGCAAACTTCGCACCATTGCCGCATGTCTTGCTTCTACAGAATGGATCTGAAGAGCAGCGGTTAATACTGTTTTATTGCCAATGAGCTCACCCGCCCTTCCCTTGTAAGCACGAACACCCGTATCTTCAAAAGCCTGAGACAGTGCTAGAAATGTTTGGTAGTTCGAGAATACATCCGGGTACGCTCCTTTTGCTGTAAAATCAAACGTTGGTTTTGATACCGGCGTAGCACTCAATGAGATGATGACACTCTTTAAAAAGGCAACGTGTGATTTCTCGTGCTTGCTCACCTGGTCGAAAATTACCCTTCTATCCGCAGGAATCAGCCCAGCAGCCCCTAAACCCTTCGTGTAAAATTCATCCTCCAGGTATTCGAGTGTCAGAGCATAGTTGAGAACTTGCGTGACAGATTCTTTTGTGCCTCCATAGGCCTTTTTAAACATTCCGCCCATTGCAATGGGAAGCGCCGCTATTGCTACTTTTTGTCCGAAAGAAGATGCTTGTTTAAACATGTCCCTGCGCGATAACCGTTCGATTACTTCCGAATCAGTTTTTTCTATTTCTTCAATTATTTTATAAATATTCATGATTTCCAATTGTTTAATATGATTTATGAAGGAAGTCCATCAAATTTCACGGTGGCCTTTACATACTTACCTGCTGCCGTCAGAACTTCGGTGGGGGTCTTTGC
>JANYKP010000510.1 GCA_025358195.1 Cyclobacteriaceae bacterium | reverse complement strand
AGCGTGCGAATTGGCAGGAAATTTTTCAAAGATTCGCAAGCTGAGTTTTTGACTTTTATGGATGATTTGCAGAAGCGCATGCGTGAACGCGGACTCACCCAGAAAAAATTGGATGAGATACTGAATGAGGAAGCATAGTGTAACTAATCACATCGAGGTGAACCCTAAGATCATGATGGGCAAGCCTGTCATTAAGGGAACGCGTATTACTGTGGAGATTATTTTGGAAAAGCTTTCGCACGGCATGACATTTTCCGATATTATTCAGGCCTACCCCTCCCTGAGCGAAGAGAAAATAAAGGCAGCTTTGGCGTATGCCACTGAGTCACTGAAGGGCGATACCATTTATCCTATGGTGGTATGAAGTTTCTCGCGGATGAGAGCATTGATTTTCCCATCATTCATCTTTTAAGGCAGCATGGTTTTGATATTAGATCGGTGTCAGAGGAGTTTCCTTCTAAAGACGACGAATTTGTGCTGGAGACAGCGAACACGGACGACCGTGTGCTGATTACTTCTGATAAGGATTTTGGAGAGTTGGTGTACAGACATTTCTAATAATGCTGCATAAGTAATCTGCCACTACACTAGGTATACCTAACGAGTTGGAACTTTAAACATATAGTCAACCTTAATAAGATAAGGTTGTACAATGCGGTTAACGTGCGGGAAGGATTCAGGAATATTGAGATACGATCACCAAGAGAAATCTTAGATTTATGAAAAACACAATTAAAACAAAGAAGTCGTTTGACGCTGTTGATATGATGCGTTCAATTCGAGAAAAAATAAGTAAGGAAATTCAAGGAATGCTCTTTAAGCAGGAGCAAGAATATTTGAAAAAGCGGACTGAAAAATACAGGGCGGTGAAGCGGGCCAGCCACACGAACATATAAGGCTTAAACGAAGCACAGCCTCGCAGTAAGTAGTTGATTCATGCAGTATAAGATCAAGAGTTATGTCGTCTAAGTAATAAGCGAAGTAGTATGCACCGGGTGTTAAGCATCCATCCGCGCAGCAGGCAAAAAAAATTGAGGTGGTTATCCACAAGCTGGCGAAGGAACTTAAATCGGTGTCGCTCTATCCGTAATGTTTAACCGCGGAGGGCGCTGAGGAAATGCAACGCGGAGGGCGCTGAGCTTTTGCATAAAGCTTTGCGTGTATTTCTCCGCGGCCTTAGCGGTTAAAAATCCATAAAATGAGCACTCCAGTTTGGGTACAGCGCGAAGGCGCCCTTCAGGACCATGGATGCGTTCAGTGATTTCATTTCCAGCTTTCCTACAATTTAATTTTTTTCTTAACTAGAATGTTCTTGTTTGACTTACTCTTCGATTGTATTTTTTCCAGCTCGCCTGGACTTTCAAACCGGACACCCCGATTACCTCTTACTCTTACCTCTTACCTCTTACCGATTACCGATTACCGATTACCGATTTCCTCTTACCTCTACTTACCGATTACCTCTTACCGATTACCAACCTGACCACTTACCAATATCCAACATTTCTGATCAATTCATGAGCGAGTTTTTGGCAGTGCTTATGCGAAGGAAATTTGACAAGTATTTTACAGCATCACTCAGCCTGCCAGCTTTGCCGTTTCAAACCACGGCAGCACTTTTGTTTCTCTGCGCACGGTGCCGGAATCGCCTCCATAGAGTATGTACCTGGATAAAGGTCCGCCCGCTAATTTTTCAAATTTTTCGAGATTGGAAAAAAAATCGGTGTTGATCGTAGTGCCGGATTTGATTTCAATAGCTTTTATGCCGGAGGACTCTTCGATGAGCAGGTCAATCTCCAGCCCCTTGCTGTCGCGCCAGAAGTAAACCGGCGGCCTTTGCCCCCTGTTATAAAAGCCTTTGATACAATCCGCCACCATCATGTTTTCGAAAAGAGCCCCCCGTGCCCAATGTTTTGCTACGTCACCGGCGGATTTAATGCCCAGCAAGCTGCAGGCAAGCCCTGTATCGTAGAAGTAAACTTTGGGACTTTTAACGATGCGCTTCGAATAGTTTTTGTGAAAGGGCCGGAGAAAAAAAATCATAAACCCCGCCTCCAGCAGCGAGCACCAGGATTGAATGGTCTTGTGGTCAGTACCCACTTCGATACTCAACGCAGAGAAGTTAATCAATTGCCCCACTCTGCCCGCAAGCAATTCCATAAATTTCCGGAAGGCATTGATGTTAGTTGCATGTACTAAGCCTGCAATATCTCTTTCGAGATACGTTTGGTTATAGGAAGGATAAAACAAGGCCGGCTCAATGTCCTTGTCGTAAAGACGGGGATAGAAGCCTTTGAGCAATGCTTCGTTGGGGTTTTCGGGCAATAAACCGGCATGCCGCAGTTCTTGCAGAGAGAAAGGCAGCAAATGCGACACGAAGACCCTTCCGGCCAGACTTTGCGAAATAGTATGCCTGAGCAGGAAGTTTTGGGATCCGGTTAAGATGTATTCGCCCGGTTTTCCTTTTTCATC
This sequence comes from Cyclobacteriaceae bacterium, assembly GCA_025358195.1. Taxonomy (GTDB): domain Bacteria; phylum Bacteroidota; class Bacteroidia; order Cytophagales; family Cyclobacteriaceae; genus ELB16-189. Next base: position 2,536 of record JANYKP010000510.1, on the reverse strand, counting down.
GCTTATTACCTGCAGGTATGAAAAAAGGTCTGGCATACGCTGCGCCTCGTCGATGATTAAGCCTTTTTTGTGCGCGCGCAAAAATGCTTTAGGATCTTCCTGGGCCGCCAGCCTTGTTTCAGGCGACTCGAGATTGACATAATCGTAATCCGGAAAACAGATTTTTGACAGCGTAGTCTTCCCGGATTGGCGGGGGCCGGTAATGCTGATGATAGGCATCTTTCCGGCCATGGTAAGCAGAATTGGCTTTAGAGAGCGGCTTATCATGGCTCAAAAGTACAAATTGGGAGTTAGATTCCCAATTTGTACAAGCGTGAGGGCGGCCTGGCGGCTTACCCAGGAAAGTGGCGTCCGATTGTTTAACCGCAGAGTCGCGGAGAAGAAAATATTTTTAATGCCTTCTATATAGGCGCTTGTGATTCATATTATTGCATTCTTCAGCGGTTACATTTGGCCCCCGGAGGCCCTCGCATTTAAACTTTACGCATAGAGCGACACCTCTTTGAGGTCCTTCGCCAGTTTGTGGATGACCCTCTCAATTTTTTTTGCTTGTTGTGCGGACGGATGCTTAACACCTGATGCATATTGTCTCAGCAGGCCGGGATTAATACCTGACAGATCCGCTATCCGGGTCTGATTAAGAAAATCAAAACTTTCAAAAAAGGCCGACACATCATAGGCGCGATCAAACAAAGCCTCCACTCCATAAAAGTCCTTAATCAACTTGCGCATTTTTCTTTCAAGCATTTCCACCGTAGAGGCAAAATCGGTTAAAAGATTATTGCGGAAGTTTACCCGGCCCCAGAGCTTTCCGTCCTCTCCTTTTTCAATGATCAAATTAATTTTAGCCATCGTGTTAATTATTTAAGTCCAGCTTGTTTCAGTATTGAGTTCAGGGTCCCCTTAGGGATATCACCACCATGAACCGGAACTGTTACTTTTCCACTCTTTATTGAATGCTCCAATTGAAGATGACTGCCCTTTTGAGTTTTTTCGGTCCATCCATCTTCCCGTAAAATTCTAAGGAGATCTCTTACCTTCATGACAAGACAAAGGTAGCAATTTTGCTACCTAATTCACAAGAATATTTTTTTTATTGCATTCCTTAGCGCCTCAGCACCTCCGCGGTTAAGATCGCGTCCTATTGTTTAACCGCGGAGTCGCTGAGACGCGGAGGAAAGAAGTAATGCTGACGCCTAGGCTCCGAATGCAATATAAATGATCCGGAAAACCGTCCATTGATTTAAATGGTTCCGGTAGCAAGTACATTAATTTTCACTCTGCAGTTTTGCCGATGTCAATAAAATGACACCGGCGTCCGAAAAAATAAGTAATAAATATATTACCTTTAGGAAACCGTGAAATTCAGCGAGTTGTTCAGGATGCTAAGAAGCCACGGTTGGATTGAAATCCGGCAATCAGGTAGTCATGTCCTATTAAGGCATGAAGCAAAGGACCACCACCTTATTGTACCCAATCACGGTAGCAGAGAATGTGAAGAAGGGATTGTTAATGTCTATATTGAAACAGGCGGGAATCAAAACAAGGAAGAGATGAAGAAACCCAGAGTCATTATGACAGTAGCAAAAGAGGATAAAGGATTTAGCGCCACCACAACGCTACCTGGTAATTTCATTGCTACCCAGGGTGAAAGCCTTCCTGACCTGAAGAAGCAAATACTGGATGCGGTAAACCTGGCATTCAAAAATAGAGGCATCGCCTATACGGAGGATGAAATTATTTTGAAACCTGATCTCCAGAGCTTTTTTACATTTTACAGGATACTCAATGCAAAGGCCCTTAGTGAAAGGATTGGTATGAATCAAAGTCTGCTGGCTCAATATATCAAAGGGATCAAGAGGCCATCGGTCGCTCAGACTCAACGGATATTGAAAGGCGTGAAAAAGGTGGGCAAAGAACTGGCTTCCATTCAATTCTTGTTTTAAACAGGCCCGGAGATGGCGCGCGCTTGTAGCGCGTTGCCGCTGCGAACTATCTAAATAACCTTTCATCAAGCCTGCTGAATGTCAGCGGTCATACCGAGCAACGTCGAGGTACAAGCGCACCGGCACGCGTTGCAAACGCCGCGCCATCCTGTGGGGGCGCGATTGTAGTGCGTTGTGGTTTTTGCGTAACTTTAAGTCAAATATTACTTTTAAGGAGATGAGCCGTCTTAGCAGAATCACTATTGATCCCGAAATTTGTCACGGTAAACCCTGCCTTCGGGGCATGCGCTGGCCAGTTGAGGTTATTATCGACATGCTGAGTGCTAGTATGACCACTGAGCAAATCATGGAGGATCACCCTGAATTAGAGAAAGAAGATATTTTAGCAAGCCTGGACTATGCGAAAATTGCGCTGTCTGGCCGCTCGATACGGGAAGTGGCATGAAATTTATTTGTGATGTTCACATCTCTGAGATGGCGCGCGCCTGTAGCGCGTTGCCACTGCGAATATCTAAATAACCTTTCATCAAGCCTGCTGAATGTCAGCGGTCATACCGAGCAACGTCGAGGTACAAGCGCACCGGCACGCG
>JANYKP010000472.1 GCA_025358195.1 Cyclobacteriaceae bacterium | reverse complement strand
CGCAGCAAGGGCAAATCAGTTTTCAAACAAGCTTGCTGTAACGCAGCAAGGGCAAATCAGTTTTCAAACGAGCTTGCTGTAACGCAGCAAAGGCAAAGTTTCAAACAGGCTTGCTGTAATGTTGATCAGTACATCGATGTCGTAAGCCATAGCTCAATTCGTTTTAAAAAATTAGACTCCTATTTTTTTATCCTTTGTTTTATCCCTTGTCACATTTCTAACAAGTCCCTGTACCAGTTCATGATGTTTGGCCATGACGAAATAAAAATCTGCGAGGTTGATGCGAAACACAATGGACCGTTCCACCGCTTCTGCTTCCGTGATCTTAATGGAAGGCCCTTCCTGGAATAAATCGCCGAAGACAGCACCTTTCTTCATGGTGGCCACTTCCGATGCGCCCTCTCTCAACTTCACTTCTCCATGCGCTACAATCAGGATCGGACGGTTCTCATCCGGATTGTTGAACAGGATTTTGTCGCGCGCCTTCAGATCAACCGGGATGATCTTGTCGGCAAGGTCGCTGAGTATGGATCCCTGAATGCCACGGAATGCAGGAAGGGATTTAATAAACATAACCATTTCAATTCCAAGGTAAAATCCATCGTCCAGTCCATCCAGCAGTTGGTTGTTTTCAATGGAGGAGTCCAGGAATTTCTTATCGCGCAGCGGAAGCCGGTCTGACACGACTTTATATTGTGCCTTGTCTTTATTGTAAATAACCCAGGCAGCCGTTTCCTGTAAGAGCCTGTCGGGATTAAACATCTGACCAATCAGACCGCGGCTTACGCGGAATTCCGGAATGAATGCGGAGGAGTAAATCGCACACATTTTTGTCCAACGATTGTTCAAATTAAAGTCACGGTTTAAAATGTAATTAACCACCTGCACCGGGTTGTAATCTTCTCGCGGAAAATAAATCTGCAGCCGGTTCATTTTTTCTTTTACAGGGATATCATCGAAGAGCGGCAGGAGTTTAGGTTTCACTTCCTGATCGACAAACAGGTCCAGCAACTCCAATGCATATGCAATTCCGTCCGCGGTTCCCGTCTCTACATTTTCACGAACCAGTTGGACGGATTGCGGATCATAAAGAATAGACATCAGCAGGGAGATCTGGTCGTAGTTATCTCTCAATTCTTCGCGTAGGGCAGCCTTCAGGAATTCAAAGTGCTCTACCTCCGGAAGTTCCTCCTGAGCACAAAGGTTCCAAAGCGTTTTACCCACCTCCGTATCCAACAGATCGATTACTTGCCGGCGCTCGCGGCCTTTGGCACTGTAGTTTGTGAACCGCAGGGAGTAGAAGATTTGTTTTACAACCCGCTTATCCGGGTAGTCTGACTTTTTCCATAATAGCTGCCAGGCCTCTTCACCGCCGATATGTCCGATGATCTGCACAATCTTGAGCATCACCTGATCAGTCTGCCCGGATTTATAAAAGGCCCCATCCAATACTTGTAAGACGGCGGTACCCGATTCTTTCAACGCGGCAGTGACCTGGTTGCTGTACATGGGTGATGAAAGCATATCGATCATCACGGGCCATGTTTCAGGTCTTTTTACCTTTCGTGCTGTGAGGATGGCTTCCGAGCGCACTTTCTGATCGGCATCGCGCAAGAGCTCCAGCAAAATAAAGATAGTTCGTTGGTTAACGAGTTTTCTCAATAATTTGGCTGCCAACACCCGATCGGATTGACGCACCGATTTTCCGAGTTTCATTAACTTATCGGCAGAGATCGAAAGCAGATCACTATCTTCTGATGCCCCTGCGGCTTGCTTGGCCAGGCCAAGCATTTCGTTGTCGCTCCCCTGATTGCCCAAGCCCAGTTCTTCAATTTTTTCCTGTGCAAATTTTTTGACTTTTCGGAGATCGCTTTCTGCCAGCTTCATAATGGAGGTTTCAAAGAGCGCCGGCTCCAATTTCTCCATCAGCTTCAAGCCATACACTACCTTTTCTTCGGCCGTGCTGTTTACTTCTTTTTCAAGAACGCTGTTGAGGGTGAATTCCCGTGTAACATGGCCCTCCACCGATGCCCTGTTTCTCTGAAGTGAATTTTGAAGGGTATCCCGATAGCCCTGATACATTTTGTTGGTGACGAAGTACCAGATCAATAAGAGCGGAAGGGTGAACGCTGTAATGGACAACAGATCAAAAATCTTGAACTGGTTAATCAGGATGATCAACCCTCCTGCGACAATGGAAGCCAGCGCTGTGATGATACCCTCCATCTTCGTTTGGGCGTCCAGCTTGATTGATTTCTCAATTGGTACATAGTAAAATTTAAAGACGGGGGTATCCAGCGAATCTCGCAATGAGTTGATAACGAGCTTGCTCATGGCCAGCATGATGAAGAAGAAGACGGTTGAATCTCCGCCACCTTTGGTTGGATCATAGCCAAAGAAAAATCCCAACCCCAACGCGGCGGTTGTGAGGATGATAATCAACAGCGGATTGATGATGAGGGAGACCCGGAGTCCGTATTCTGACTGAATTTTGTCGGTTGCAAACGTGGCAAATAAAAATCCAAAGATCACGACCGTGGCTTCAAACAGGCTGAGAAATACCGGAAGCTCATTACTATCGAACTGGACACTGGTTAGGTTATAAAAAGAGTAGTCGATGAATCGGAGCGCTGTAAAAGAGACCACAATAAATGTGGAAAGCAGTACGATATAGTGGAAACTAAAGAACTTCCAGATAGTTAGTTTCTTGTTTTCTTTTTCGTCCAAAAGCCCGACCGTGGTAGCTGCTGCTTTATGGAGGTATTTGTTAGCCAGGCTAATAAATAAAATCAAGAAAATCACGAGACTCACAAGTCCGATGGTAAACAGCGATTCTACCGGTAAGCCAAAACTCAACATGACCGGAATGGTAAAGAAGGCCAGGATCTGCGCGATGTCCATACCCACATCCACACTGCCGATGACTCGCTTTTGCTGACGCAGTGTAAAAAGGCGGTTAAAAGCGCCCCAAAAAACCAATTGACTGACGAATGTGAAGGGAAGGATCAGGGTAAAGCCTATCCGGTAGAGTAGGCTTAGGTCCGTTACGTAGTTTTTGCCGAATTCCAGGAATGCAGTGGCTGCTATAATAAGGAGAAGGAAAAAAGAAGCCAGGTAACGAAAGGGTATCCTGCCCATGAGGATATTAAAGAGGCCTGTAGCGATGAAACCCAGCCCGCCGCCCACTAGCAGGGCGATAGGAAGTTCGTCTTTTTCACTTATTAATGGATCGCTTAGGAAAAGTGTCTGGGCAGCAACGGCAACCGTGGCCAGAAACAAGCCCATAAAAAAGCTTATCGCCAGCAACAAGGAAACTGGCCCAGTCTCATCCGGTTCTACTCCTAAAAACTTCGTCAGCCGTGCTTTCATGGGTTTTGGCAGGTTTAAAGTCGAGATGAAATATCAGACAATTCACCGAAAATTCCTATTAACCCCCTGATTTCAGTTTTTAATATTGATATCTGGTTAATAATAAGTTAGGGTGTTAAGGAAAAAACTACTTGAATAGCTTATCGAACAATTCTGCTGCATGCGTGAAGCTTTTTCTAGCCTTCTGCAAAACCATTCACCAAAATTTTCAGACAATCAAACAGGTTAGCGAGGGAGCAGCAGGGAGCTATCGCCGTAACTGAGAAATCGATATTCTTTGTCCAATGCTTCCTGATAGATTTTCTTCCAATCCAACCCTATAAATGCAGCTATCAATAGAATCAAGGTGGATCCTGGTTGATGAAAATTCGTAACCAAGCCTTCGCAAATGCGGAAGCGATAGCCCGGGAAAATGTAAATGGATGTTTGACCAACTAATTCGGTTAAGCCTTGTTTTTCCATGGTAGCCAGGATGATTTCAGCCGCTTCCTTGGGAGAAGATAGTTTTCGGGCAGATTTGTATGGAACGTGTTGATCAATAATGAATGATGCAGCGGGTTCATCGAGCAATTTTACTGCATACCAGTAAAGACTTTCAAGGGTCCGCATGGCGGTCGTACCAACGGCAATAATTTTTTTTTCTTCGAGCAAAAGGCTCCTTATGGCGCTTTTAGGTATGATAATCTGTTCGGAATGCATGGAATGATCCACGGCATTTGCTGCTTTCACTGGAAGAAAAGTACCGGCGCTTACGTGGAGGGTAAGAAAATTAGTAACAATGCCTTTTGCCCTCATTTTTTCAAGAACACTTTCTGTAAAGTGCAACCCGGCGGTAGGGGCTGCAACGGCCCCTTCCAAGTGCGAATAAACAGTTTGGTATCGTTCTTTGTCAGAGACCTCCGCTTTTCTCCTAATGTAAGGCGGCAACGGCACGAGTCCAGCCACGTGGAGAATCTCAGCAAAGGAAAGGTGGGCTGGAGTCCATGAAAATTCAACCAACCCGTTTTGGCCATCGGTAAGGTGTGCAAAAAGGGTAATCCCATCTATTTCTTTTCGCAAAACGAGACCATTCGACCACCTTTTCAAATTGCCAATCGTGCATTTCCAGGTTGATCCGCCAATGGCTGTCAAAGCAAAAGACAAGAGGGTAGAAGGCAGAACAGGTTGTAAAAGAAGGACCTCGATGGATGCACCGGTCGCCTTATTAAAAAGAAATCTCGCGGGGATAACCTTCGTGTCATTAAAGAACAAAATGGTGTTATCTGGCAGCAAATCAGGTAATTGAAAAAATGATTTATGCGACATTTCACCATGATCATAAACGAGTAATTTAGCCTTATCGCGATCTGGAAGTGGGTAAAGCGCAATTCTATCTTCGGGTAAATCGTATAGGTAATCCAGCAGGTTGATGACGGGCAATTTCATGGAAACGTCAAAATTAAAAGGAGGATTGTATTTGCCGAACATCAGTCCCATATTCGTAGGATTATATGTCGCTTCAAGCATCTTTTTTTAAGAAAACTTTCCATTTCTCTTTTCAGGCCCGAACCTCCCGTGGTTCAATGACCAAAAAGGATTCCTGGTTTCTAAAAGTCTGGGACCAGCAAAACCCGGCGTTATTTGGAATGGG
>JANYKP010000469.1 GCA_025358195.1 Cyclobacteriaceae bacterium | reverse complement strand
AGAAAAAGTTTCACATTTCACACATCTGCAATGCTCACAGTGCGAAAAAGTTTATCCCGCACACGAGGTGATTTCCTATGCAAGTTGTGAACGCTGCGGTAAGAATCTTTTATGCACGATGTATGATCACCTGGAGGGAATCACTCCGGCCGACATCGATTTAAAAGAGCGATCTATGTGGCGCTACTTCTCACTACTTCCGGTCTTTGACCGGAAAAATATTGTCTCACTTGGCGAGGGGTTTACCCCCATTCTGGCACTTGAACGACTGGCAAAAAAACTGGATTTGGAGCATCTCCTTCTAAAAGATGAATCACTTAATCCCACTGGGTCTTTCAAGGCGCGTGGCATGAGTATGGCTATCTCCAAAGCAAAAGAGCTGGGCATCAGCAGGTGCATTGTTCCCACAGCCGGTAACGCTGGGGGTGCTATGAGCGCTTATTGCGCAAAAGCGGGTATACAGGCACTGGTGGTAATGCCGGAACACACGCCCGAGGTTTTTAAGAAAGAATGTCTGCTATATGGAGCCGAGTTGGTGTTGGAAAAGGGACTCATTAGCGATTGCGCCAAACGAGTAGCCCAGATCAATAAAGAAAACGAGTACTTTGATATTTCCACATTGAAAGAGCCTTACCGGCTTGAAGGAAAGAAAACCATGGGCTATGAAATCGCGGAGCAGATGGAGTGGAGTCTGCCGGATGTTATTTTATATCCAACGGGCGGCGGTACGGGTTTGATTGGCATGTGGAAGGCCTTTCGTGAGATGATCGAAATGGGGTGGATCACTTCCCGGTTGCCGCGCATGATTGCCGTACAGGCGCAGAACTGTCAGCCAATTGTGGAAACCTGGCTCGGAAATCAGAAAGACTCGAAAACTTATGTTGGAAAGGCAACCTTTGCCAACGGGTTGGCTGTGCCCAATCCTTTCGGTGAGCAGATGATACTGAAGGTGCTAACGGAATCCAATGGGAAGCCCGTATCGGTAAGCGAAATGGAAATTACCACAAATATGAGAGAGATTGCTCAATGCGAAGGAATGCTGGTAGCACCGGAAGGAGCGGCTTTGTGGGCGGCCTTGAAAAAATTAGTAGCAGAAAACTTTATCAGCCGGGATGAAAAGATCCTTTTGCTGAACACCGGATCGGGATATAAGTATTTGGAAAACCTCGCCTGATTACGAATGCAACACTCCTTCGCGATCCAACTCTTTTATAAACGTTAGATTTTCTTCGCAGATCGTATCGGGCACAAAAACAAAGCGCTTGTCGAATAGTTCTTGCCCGATGTAATAGCTTACCCAGTATTCATTGTTTAGGTGAAAAACAGCAGCGTCAATTGGTTCAACCAATGCTGAACTTTTGGCTTGCACCGTTTGTAGGAAGTGTCTCAACGTTGAGGTTTTTTGCTGTTCACCATCCTTTTCTCCGTATCCGGTACTTGCCACCAATGTGTTTTCAATGGGTACGATATTGTTGTTGATCAAATAAACTTTCCATTCGTGCTGTAGAAGATTATTTTTTTCACGAACGATTGCAATTGTCACATTCTTTACGAGCGGCAGTTCAATGTCTTTGATCATAGATTAAATGATCATTTTGAAAAATATTCCAGCATTACTTTTTCAGCCGGCTTTTCCTGTGGTGTAAAATCTATAGCACCCAGGCGGTGTGGGCCTTGGGGATACCATTTCCAAAAATACGCACCGGCCAACCATTTTTTATTCCATACTGCCTGAAAAAAAGCACGATAACAGGTGGCCTGCGCTTCATCACACGCTTCAGAAGAATCCTCTGCTCTGGGCCACCGCCACGGTTCAATCGATGCATCGTGCGTACTACGATAGCCGATTTCGGTAAAAATGACGGGCTTATTAAACAGACGTTGGACTTTTTCAATTTCCGCTAATGGAGTTTTCCACCCTTGCACCAACTCGCTCAACGTTGGGTCTTTGCTTTTCGCGAGGGGAAAGTAGGCTTGAATGCCCATATAATCCAACTCATCCCAGAACGCGATTTTTTCAAACTCCAGATAAAAATTTGCCGCATAGGTGAGTGGCCCATGATACACAGATCTTATTTTTTTTATAAGACCTCTCCATTCTTTTTCCTTCGATATTGTTTTTTGAAGCTCGGTGCCTATACACAAAATATCAAGGTGATTTTTTTCCGCCAGCTCGGCATAATGCAGGATAAACTTTTCATAATTAGAAAACCATATGGACCAGTCTTCATCATTCTTCATTTGAATGTCACCGGGCCAACCTTTGCCAACCCAGAGGTGTGGCTTCAACAAGGTCTTTATTTTGAGTGTGCGTGCAACCCGGGCTGTCTCTGAAATTCCTTCGTCTGATTCTCCCCACCACATTTTTTCGCCGGAGGTATGGGTGATTATTTCTGGTAAACCGGCATCCCGTTGCCAGCCGAATGGAGTCTGTGAAATCCAATTGACATGAAGGTCTTCGGGTTTTCTAAATTCGTTCTCGGTAATTTTTCTGCGGCCGGCCACCCAGCATATTCCTCTTTGTTTTGGTGTCTCCAGGGTCCGGGTGACCGAAATCTGAAACGACAACTTCCAAAGAGCAAAAACGACTAACAGGCTCGCGATTGGCAAAAGGAGTTTCACGTGCGGATTTCTTGAAATTTTATATCAAAAAGTGAGATCAGATTATTCTTTAAGCTGTTCTTAACCTCATTCAAATCTTGAATGACACCTAATTCTTTTGCCATGGAAGTAACGGCTTTATCTGCAAGACCACACGGTACGATGTAATCAAAATAGAGCAAGTCCGTATTCACGTTAAAAGCCAGGCCGTGTAAGGTCACCCAGCGGCTGGTTTTTACTCCGAGCGCACAAATTTTTCTAGCCTTGTCTTCGTTGATTGGTTCAAGCCATACACCCGTGAGACCTTGTATCCTTCCGGCATCAATTGAATATTCCCGCAATGTATTGATCACCGCTTCTTCCAGCGTGCGCATGTAGCGGTGGATGTCCGTGAAGAAGTTCTCCAGGTCAAACACAGGATACACGACCACTTGACCCGGTCCGTGATACGTGATATCTCCCCCGCGATTGATCGGGTAATACGTTGCGTGGATGGATGGCAAGTCTTCTTTTTTGATCAGCAGATTTTTCTCGTCACCGCTTTTGCCCAATGTAAAAACATGGGGATGTTCGCAAAAAATTAAATAATTCTTAGTCGGCACTTGTTCCGTTTCGGGCCGGTTCCTATTTCCATTTTTTATCGCAAGGGTTTCGTTGAAACGCTCCGTCTGAAAGTCCAAGGCCTGTTGGTAATTGATCAGGCCCAGGTCAATAACAGTAGTTTCACGATTTGGTGGGGTATTCACTTCAGCTTGGCTAGCTCTGCTTTCAGAAAAGTAATTGCTTCCTCCGGATCAGGATCCACCTGGTTCTCTTTTGCCAGATAATAGGAAATCCAATCGGTAAGATGGATAAGGTAATAATACTGCTCCAATAACGACGCGCCTTCGGCCACAATATCGATGATGGAGTTCGATCGCTTCTCAAAAATTTCCCGACAAATCTCAAGTCTCTTTTCTACCCGCTCGTGGTCATGGTCAGAGTACAAATAAATGACTTGTACTTGCTGCAATATATTTTCCGGGAAACGCCACCCGACAATTTCGTTGTGGTTCATTTCAGGGAACGTATTGACATGGGCGATTTGCTTGGCGTTTTCATTTAACTGCTGCTGGAAGCGGGTGGCCATTGCATGCAACCGGCCGTCGCAATAAATGAAGGGAAGTTTACCTTTTAGTTTTTTTGCAATCAATTCAGCCTCCGCCTGGATGGCTTTTTCACCCCGGTCCAAGTATTCAATTGAGTTTTCGGTTTCCTTAATGAAAGCCGCTCCAATCAGGTTTGTGTGATACAGGGCATATAACAGGGATACGATCATGAATCCCAGCATGGCACGGGCGGTTGAATAACCATCAGGAATTCGTATGTAAAAAAAGTTGTACTCTTTGGCGAGCTCCAGCATCTTGCCACCGGAAGTAATGCAAATAATATGGGCCCGCTTGAGCATGGCCTTCTGAATGGCGGCCAGTGTTTCTTCGGTATTGCCAGTGTAGGAACAGGCGATGAAAAGCGTGTGAGGACTTACGAATTGAGGTATGTTATATCCTTTGCAAACGGAAATAGGAATGGGAATTCTTCCAAACACAAGCGATTCAACCAGGTTGGCACCAATGCCGCTGCCTCCCATGCCCGTAATCAACACGTTTCGGATATCCGTTCCTTGCCGCACCAGGTCTACGGCTTGTCCGATGCGCAGCGCCTCACCCAATTGTCTCGTAAAACCTTCAATTAGTTTTTTCATTTATCCACCCGTAAACTTCTTGTCAAAGGTAGAGCATGACTGATAAAATCAAAATGGGAAACGAAGGGGAAGATCTGGCCACTGATTTTCTGAGGCGAAAAGGCTTTGCCGTACTGGAGCGTAACTATCGGTACAAACACTCCGAAATTGATCTAATTGTAAGTCGGGACAATTGGCTTGTATTCATCGAAGTAAAAACACGCACCTCGATTGCATTTGGCTATCCGGAAGAATTTGTTGATTATAAGAAAAAGAAAAAAATCATGGAGGGTGCGTTGGAATACATGTATGCTAAAGATTGGCAAGGGAACGTACGGTATGATATCGTCGCGATTTATTTGGTCAACGGACGTCCGGAGATTCATCACATCGAGGATGCATTTTATTAAATGAGAAGTAGAGAAGAGAGAAGTTGAGAATTTGAGGGAGACTTAACTTCTGAATTCTCAGCTCCTCGAATCATTATTGTCCCTTATTAGTAACAGAAAAAATCTCCTTGCCTTTTTCATCCCACTCTTTCCTTGTAAAAGGCCTGATGTCCTTGACGAAAGGTTCTTTTGGATAGGCCAGAATTTTTTTCCGCTTTCCGTTGGGATAATTCTCAATCCAATCGCCAATTTTCTCTCCCCACTTATATTCACCCGTGACGGCAATCGCACCGTTTTCGTGAAACAGGTAGTAGAATCCCTCGCGCTCGTCAATTTCAATGGGAATCATCTCCTTCACTTTTTTGTGTTCGACAGCGTCATAGTAGGTCACCAGCGACTCCTTC
>JANYKP010000431.1 GCA_025358195.1 Cyclobacteriaceae bacterium | reverse complement strand
GAGAAAAAAAGTGGCAGAAAGAATTTGAGACATTGAGAAAGATTGTTCTCGACTGTCACCTGACCGAAGAGTTGAAGTGGGGCAAGCCTTGTTACTCGTTTCAGACAGGAAACATAGTTTTAATACATGGATTCAAAGAATATTGTGCGCTTCTGTTTTTCAAAGGTGTCTTATTACATGATGCCAATGGAATTCTAATCAAACAAACGGAGAATGTGCAGGCGGGGCGCCAGATTCGGTTCACCAATGTTCGAGAAATAGTTGATTCCGATGTAATATCGGGATTGAAAGCCTATATTAATGAAGCCATTGAAGTGGAAAAAGCGGGTTTAAAAGTGAATTTTAAAAAAACTACAGAATTCAAAATTCCTGAAGAATTTCAAAATAAATTAGATGAAATTCCTGCCTTGAAAGCCGCTTTTGATGCATTGACGCCTGGACGACAACGAGCCTACATTTTTTATTTTTCTCAACCCAAACAATCCAAAACACGGGAGTCAAGGGTTGAAAAATGTAGACGGCAAATTCTCCATGGAAAGGGATTAAATGATTAGTACATCCGGTGAGAAAATAAATTAATCAAACGTTAAGATATTATATCACTTTGCGTTCAGCCGAACTCCTTTTTGGATTCCAGATAATTACTCAATCAAATAATCTAAAAGCGGAAAAACAAAAACTGTCTGAAAAGAAAAAAAGAATTGCCTATTGGATAATTACTATACTATTGGCATTGGGGAACGTAAAACCTAAAATACTGGAGCGCCAGCCAATAATCGAACGGATAACACAAAAAGTTTATCATTTCATGGATACGTTCATCCGTGGGATGGCGAGTGATAACCCATCTGCAGAACGCTGCCAGAAAATCGTAAATTGCACCGATGAAGACACATACGGAGATCATCTTTCTGGTTGAGGAATCTGCTGAAGGGGGATACGAAGCGCGGGCCCTGGGCGAGAGCATTTTTACCGGGGGAGCAACCATGGACGAATTAAAGAACAACGTAAAGGAAGCCGTGGTTACCCATTTCGATGAAGGCCAGCACCCGCCAGTCATCCGACTCCATTTTGTTAAGGAGGAATTGATCAGGGTATGAAGTTTCCCCGCAATATTTCTGCGAAGGAGTTGATAAAGGCACTTGGTAAGATTGGATACGAAGTGAGCAGACAGAAAGGCAGTCATGTGAGTAACGAATGAAAGACTATATTTTTATCTCCGTGCTGGAGATAACAGAAAACTCCGAACAATGAACATCCTTGGTTACTCCGGCTTGAATTTCTTTTGCCATTCCTCTTTTTTCCAGTCAATTTCTTCGCTGGCTTTCTGAGTAAGCTTGCCCATGCTGTCGAGCCAGCCTTCCCAGTAGCGATACACTGGATCTTTACCTTCAAGCGGTTTTTCCTTGGCTATATGGCCACGCAGGTAAATGCGTCCATCTTTGAGCGGACGTACGTACGAGACAACAGGGTTATTTATCAGGGTATACGCGCCAAGGGTTTTATCCCATAATAGTTTCCCCTTCTTATCGTAGCAAACGACACGCTCCGATCCGCCCCGGTACCGCTTTTCATCATAAGAAAGCATGAAAACATAAAAATTTCCTTTAGTGTCTTCCGCAACACACTGCGATTCCATCTCATCAAACTGGGCCTTGACGGTCCGCTTCCATTCCTCCTTGCCAGTCCTGTCAAATTTGTAAAGCATGTTATCTCCGAAAGCGGACGCGCCCCCATCATTTGTTAGTATCCAGGGAGCACCATAGCCTGCATGCGCCAGAAACGGTTCGAAGTACGTAGAATAACCGAGCCTGTATTTGGCGATCACTTTTTTTGCAGAGTCCATGGGTAATTGTCCGTACCCCGATAAACTAACACACAAGAGAACGACAGATAAATGTTTCATACGGCGTTGGTTTACTAATGTAAAACAATAAGGTTAAATAAACTCCATTGACCTGATTTTTTATCATTAACTTTCTTTCCTATTTAAAGTTAATTTTGATTAACAGCCATTTGGCCTTATGGGGAAAAAAGATAAAAAAAATCCTCAGCTTCAGTCTGTTGCTACAGACGCAGACCCGCTTTATGATTATAAGGCAGATAAGGTGTTTCGCCAATATGCTAACAGGCAATTGCCCTTCAGCACGGCCAGAACCAATTCTACCCTTGAATCTTACGCCGGACCTTGGACGCGTGCCGAGGCTATCCATTTACTTCGCCGGACCACTTTTGGACTAAAAAATTCTGATGTCAATACGCTGCTTGCCCTCACACCGGGCCAGGCGGTTGATTTATTAATTGATTCAGTCCCTTCCACTCCCCCCGATGCTCCTTTAAACAATTACAACGCTGTCGTGAATGACACCACCGGAGTGCTGCCGGATCAAACCTGGGTGACGGCAGCCTATGGTGACGGTAACATAAATGGG
>JANYKP010000413.1 GCA_025358195.1 Cyclobacteriaceae bacterium | reverse complement strand
GTCAGTTCGTCTATCAGGTGATAAGCCTGAAAAATGAAGCCGATATAGTTTTTATGCATTTCTGATTTTTGTTTCTCCTTGAGCTTGTGCACCGGTTCATCAAAGAAATAATATTCTCCTGCTGAGGGCTCATCCAGCATTCCGATGATGTTCATAAGTGACGACTTGCCTGCACCACTGGGACCCATAATGGTAAGGAATTCGCCCTGCTGTACCTCCAGGTCTATACTTTTCAGGATAAAGGTCCGCTGAAAGCGTGTGTCAATGTACTTGTCAACGTTTTGAAGTTTGATCATGATAATTTAAGGGTTAAGCTTCCGGGACCCGGCTCCAAGTGCCAATAATAATGCCATCCACGTTTCAGGCATTTAGACGGTTGATTTTGGGAATAGTTGCACTAAATACGTCCGGCAATGAAAAAAGGTGTCCGGAATCGGATAGTGACAAGGTGTTGGGTATTGGGTCCTAGGTCTTAGCTTTTCGCAGTAATGGTAAGAGCCTCCTGCCAATCACAAGCTGCGAAAAGCTAAGACCCAAGACCCAACACCCAACACCCAACTAAAACACAACAGGTCGCAGGATCACATCCACCCTTCTGTTCATAATTCTGCCCATGTGGGAGTCATTTTGGTATACCGGATTCTCCAGTCCCCAATCTTTGATGTGGATCATTTTTTCCGGTATGTCTTTTTTGATGAGCAAGTCAAATACCGTTTCGCTGCGCATGCGAGAGAGCCACTCGTTAAAGCGCTTTCCTCCGATGGGGTCTGTGTGGCTGATCAGTTGAATTTCGTATTTGTCCAGCAGGTTCGGAATCGAATCAAGCCAATGGGCGAGGTCAGCGGCCTGATATTCATCCATGGAGTAACTGCCACCGTCGAAGTAAATACTTTTGCGGATCTCGTCCTGCTGCGCGAAGACCTGACTGCCTGTGAGTACTAAAAATATGGCGAGTCGAACCATGTGGAAAGGTACGAAATTGGCGGGTGGCTTTTGGCTGTTAGGTCTTGGGTCTTGGCTATTTGGCGGTTGGCGTTAGGTCTTGGCTCTGAGTCTCCAATCGATGAGTTCGAGGCTAAGATCCGGGACCTCCCAAGACCCACTAGCTAACAGTCAACGGCTTTTAGAAATATTCGGAGTTGTATTTGTTTTACAAATGTCATGTTTTCTTGTATCGGATTTCTTGCGTCACTTCATTTTATAATGGATTTTTAATCCCGAACAAAACGAACATCCCAGGGAAGAACAGAAGGTCAAATGATAAAATAATTATTCACCATGAGGAACTTCAGAGACATGCATATTTGGAATCAAGGTATGGACCTGGCTGTCGACGCATACAAGATACTCAAACAATTTCCACGGGAAGAAGAATACGGAATGAAAAGCCAAATTCGGAAAGCTGCCGTTTCAATTCCATCAAATATTGCAGAAGGATGCAGTCGTTCCAGTCAAAAGGAATTTAAGCACTACTTGGAAATTTCTTTAGGATCTGCTTTTGAAGTTGAGAATGATTTTATTTTGGCACAACGACTCGAAATGATTTCGGAAAAAGAATTAAACGGATTCTTGGAAAAGCTACATATCGAACAAAAGCAAATCAATGCGCTTGTCACAAAAGTCAATAACATCAAACCGAGATCCAACAGCTAACACCCAACACGCAAGACCCAACATCTCCTCAATACCTCAACCACACCACCCTCGCATCCCTTCCCCGCTCTACCACCGAGACCATTACCAGATTTCCATAGTCGCTGTCCTCGAAGGAATGATATTCATCTTTGTGGCCGGTGAGATAATTGACAATCGTGGGCGTGGTATTCGAATGACCACAGAGTACGATCGTGCCACCCTTGTGCTTTTGCAGCAAAGCATCTACTTCTTCCAACTTCGTAGCATCATATCCTGTAACTACAAGACCCTTTGCCGCTGCTAGCGCTGTAACGGTATTTCGTGTACGCTTGTACGATGTAGAATAGATCGCGTCTATTTTTGTTTTTTGCAAGAGCACCACGAGTGATTCCGCCCGCTTCCTGCCATCGCTTGACAAATCAGGGTCGCTTGCCTCAGTTCCCTTTTCCGCATGACGGAGAAGAATGACGGTTGTGATCGTTGATTGCGCAAAGCCCCAAGTCGCAACTAACAACCCGAATGCAACTAGTAATGGTAATTTTTTCATATCAACTACTATATAAGTTCAGCGCAATATCCTGCCCATGCTGCGAAGAGCCAAGACCAAAGACCCAACAGCCAACAGCTTATCTATTTATTCAGCTGTTCCCTAACCTCTCCTGGCACCTTGCATCCTTCCTTCTGTCGTGTGTCCGCCAGGTGAAATATTTTCCACTGACCGCTACTGTCTTTAAAAAGTTGGAACGCATCTACGCCGCAGTGGCTGAATGTCTTGTCTACAAAAAAACCGTATGAAACCCAGGCCTGAGCAAAGTTGCCATCGATCTCGATTTTAGGCGACCAGATCAATTCATTCCAAACTTCTTTGTGAGGAGTACCAATCGCTTTTAAAAAGCCGCTGACCGCCTCACCCTTTAAAATGGATTGACCAGTCTTATCGATGAATACCGTGTAGAGTTTTGTGACGGGGTGGAAAACCTTATGTGCCATAGCGCTATCACCCTTTTTCATCGCCTCGAATAACTGGTTGATAGGTTCCATAACTTTTTTGTCCTCCTGCGCCATGAGTGAACAAGACAGCAGAAAAAAACCGAGGAGTAGTTTCATAGGAATTATTTTGGTTCAAGTTGGCAAAAAAGTCCACCGATTACGGTGATCGAAGGAACAATAATAACCCCCGATATTAAAACATTGCGTCTTTGCGCTTTGCATGCCATCATTTCCCCCGATTCCCGGCATACTTCATTCAACTTTATATCTTAAATTCGTGATTCAAAATCATCCAAAAATGAAGAAGCTAATGTTTTGTGTAGTATGGGCAATGGGAGTTCAATCGGCTTTTGGCAGTCCTTTGGATAGTTTAGAGAACGCGCTAAAAACGGCAACGGGGGACAAGAAAGTGAAGATCATGAACGAGCTTTTCCGTACGTATATCAATTCTGATCCAGTGAAAGCGATTGGCTACACCCATGAAGCCCTCATGCTGGCCACCGCAATCGGTGACAAGAAAGGCATGGCGGCATCTCACAATAACCTGGGTGTCGCTTACCGGAACCAGGGGGCGCTGGACGTAGCCCTTGAAAATTATTTGAAGTCCCTCGCCCTCTACACCGAAATTCAAAATGGTGAGGGAATTGCCACGGCGAAAAACAATATTGCAAATATCTATTCCATGAAAAAAGATTATGGACAGGCCTTGAAGTATTTCGAAGAATCCAACAACGGGTTTGTTGCGCTCGGCAATCAGGAGAGAATTATTGGCTCGATGAATAATCTTGGCAATCTCCACAGTGATCTGCAACTCTATGATCAGGCATTAAATTATTATTCCGAAGCGTGGAAGCTGAGTGAGAAAGCTGGCGCCCAGTTTGCAGACCCACTTAGCAACATCGGCAATCTGTATTACCGGGAGGGCAACTACCAACGGGCGGTAGAATATTATCTGCGTGCCATGGAAATTGTGAAGAAGCAAAACAACCGGATCAGCGAGCTTGCGTTGTTGGCGAATATCGGAGAAGTGTACACCCGTGCCGGCCAGTCTGCAGAAGCACAGCGTTATCTCAATCAGGCGTTTGCCATTGCCACCGATTTACAGGCATCTTTCAATATTCCTCAAATTCTGAAAAGCATGGCAACGAATTACGCCAAGCAAGGAAAAATGAAAGAGGCCTACGAAACGCTCGTAAAGTTTAACGAGGCCCAGGAGCGCGTGTACGGTGAGGAGAGCACCAGAAAAATTGCTCAAATGCATGTGGCGCTCGAACTGCAAGAAAAAGAAAAAGAAATTGACGCCCTACAATTGTCCGACCAGGTGAAGACACTCCAGATCCGTAACACCCAGATTGTTATTACGGCTTCTATCCTGGGTATTGTTGCCCTCGTGGCCTTTGCAAATCTTTTCCTGATGGGTAAACGGTTGCGCAATATTAAATAGATCAGGATTTAAGGATTAGATTAGGATTGGAGTGATTGGAGGATGACAGTTTGACGAAGTAGGCTTTAAATGGGATCGTAAAATATATGGTACGCGAACAAGCTCTTAACCTTCTTGAATCAATGACCCAAAGCACGAGCCTGCTCCGTCACATGCGTACTGTCGAACTGGTGATGGAGGCTTATGCCGAAAAGCTTGGCGAGAACAAGGAGGAGTGGGTAGCTGCTGGGTTGCTTCACGACGCTGACTACGAGCCATTTCCTGAAAAACATCCGCAGGTAATTGTGGAAAAACTAAGAAGTCTGGGCGAGGATAAAATTGCGCATGCCATTTCCGCGCACTACACCAAGTGGGGAGTGCCGTATGAAACCACCCTTGACAAAGGATTACTGGCCTGTGATGAACTTACCGGGTTCATTGTCGCCTGTGCGCAAGTGCGTCCGGAAGGGATCGCCAGCCTGGAACCCAAGTCCGTGATCAAAAAGCTGAAAGACAAAGGCTTTGCTGCGAAAGTGGATCGTGAGGAGGTTTATAAGGGAGTAGAACTTTTCGGAGTGGTATTGGTGGACCATATCGCTTTCATCATTGATGTCTTGAAGAGAAATAAAGAGGAATTGGGTATTTAGGGTCGCAAAATTGCAGGTTTTTAAATAACATTATCTTTTGTGGTTTGGAATGATCTCTTACCTTTGGACGGTTAAACCGACAATCTTATGTTCGAACAAGTAGTAGGAAGTGGCGCCAACTTATTCCTCATCATCGTAGCGGTGTTATTTGGATTTGTAAATGCCCTCGCATACGTGGACTCGGTGAGGGTTAAGAAAGATCAGGAGGAAAAGGGACAGGGGAATTAAGGCCAGCCCGCTAATAATCTATACTTAAACCTTCAGCAATGAGGGCTTTTTTGTTTTATGAGGGTAATCATTCGAGATATTCCCGTATGAATTTTTAGCACAAGAGTATGCAAAGGAATACCCGCAAAGGGTACCCAAGGATAGTCGCCGGTTAATTTCCGGATCCGTTGCCACTGGATTGATAAGGCGATTTGTAAACACCCTGCCAATCGGCCCACTTCATTTTCTTGAAGTGATCTTCACCAATAAATTGGATTATTTTATGAAAATCTTCAGCCTTCTGATAGCCCTGTAACGGCTGGATCATACGGAAGTCTTCGTCCAGAAAGACGACTGTTGGGTAGGACAGTTGATTATTTAACAGTGCCAGCGCTAACTGATGGGTTCCTTTATTTCCCGAAGGAATAAATTTGAACGTGGTGCCGTTGAATACGATATCCTCAGTTTGCTCGGCGTCAAGTTTCACCGGATAGAATTTCTCGTTGAGAATTTTGGCTACTTGTGCTTCGCTGAAGGTGTTCTTGTCCATGACTTTGCACCAGCCGCACCAATCGGTATACACATCGATGAAAATTTTACGCTTCTCGGTCTTGGATTTTTCGATGGCCTGCTCAAACGACATCCACTTCACTGGAGTATCCTGGTTCTCCTGGGCCCAACCCACGGAAGCAACCGCCATTAGTGCATAAAACAAGTATTTCTTCATTTTCTCTGTAATTGAAGCTACGAACGCTTAACAAATGTAATTAGAAAAGAGGTTCCAAAACCTATATAAATAACTGTGCCCTTCAGTAACCATTCTGCAAGCAAATGGTATTTATGTACGAAAAGATCGCTCAAAGTGTTCGACTTTGAACAACCTAAAAATGGTGACAGTCTCAAAGCATTCGAATTTGGAGGGTTTTCAAGCTGGTATCCGGTTTGCAACATGGCAAAAGCTATGAAACGCATTTCAAGTCGGATTTGGGTTTTAGTGCTGGGGGTCGCTGTAGCCCTGGGGATAGGCATGGCAGCGTTTCTTTTTAATGGCCAGCAGCCCTCAACTTTTTCCGTTACGCCGAGTAAAAACTCAGTCACTTCCTCGTCAGCGACGAAGCTCGTAAAGGAAACGCTTAAGAAAATCCATCGTACCAACCTTCCAACCCAATAAGATCACCGGTATGCATAATAGTGAAGCACTGTCTCAACGGCCTTTTGAATGGCTTGGTTGATCGGGTAAAATTCCCGGGTAAGTTCAGCATCAATTCCGTGTAGCCGCATATAGTAATCGCTCATCACGGGCACCTCTTCCCCCTCTTCAATCTTTTGTTCGGTGTTTTCATACGCGGAAGTTTGCTCGGTCTTAATTATCTGGCAGGTAATAAGTTCGTGCCTGCCGTATTTATTTGTTCTGGCAGAATAGCCAAACAACCGGCAGATCAATCCCCGGTGCGGATATTCCGAGCAAAGTCCCGCGCCACCTTGGGTTGGATTCAGGATCAGGCAAACCGGTGAAGCGTTGATTTTCAATCTTTCATACCACGATTCCGCCTGACCTTGTTGGTAGAGATGGAAAGCAAACGGAAGAAATTCAAGAATGGTAGCTTCTATGTCCGGCTTGAAACAACATTTGCCGCAGCCGAACTTACAATGCAGCGTAGACCCGGATTGAAATTTAGCGATGGCCTGGTCAAGATGGTGAAAGACTTGTTCGACTTTGCTGACCTTTTCTTCGATTGACATTTCACAAATATAATTCTTAGATTCGATGACCTGAATCCAATCTTATGAAGAAGCTATTCGGACTTATCCTGGGTATTTTGTCCCTTTCATGTCAGCAGCCTGAGAAAAATAATGCAACCCGTTACAATGACCTTGGCGAGACAGGTCTGAAAGCAGGTGGTGTAAAAATGATCCCTGTCCAGGGAGGGAAATACAGGGTGTGGACCAAACGGGTTGGCAACAATCCTACGATAAAGGTTCTTCTTTTGCACGGTGGACCGGCTACGACCCACGAGTACTTTGAAAGCTTTGATAGTTTCCTTCCAAAGGAAGGCATTGAGTACTACTATTACGATCAGCTTGGCTCCTACTACAGCGACCAGCCTTCGGACAGCAGTCTGTGGACCACGGAACGATTTGTAGAAGAAGTAGAAGAGGTGCGCAAAGGTCTTGGCCTGGATAACACCAATTTTTATTTACTCGGCAACTCATGGGGTGGCATTCTCGCGATGGAATATGCACTTAAGTATCAAAACAATTTAAAGGGTCTGATAATTTCCAACATGATGGCTAGCGCGCCGGAGTATGGAAAATATGCCGAAGAGGTGCTCTCAAAACAAATGGATTCAGCAGTGCTACAAGAAGTACGTGCGCTGGAAGCGAAAAAAGATTTTGCCAATCCTCGCTATATGGAATTGCTGCTCCCGAATTATTATACTGAGCACCTCTGCCGTTTTCCTGTTGACCAATGGCCGGACGCTGTAAACCGATCGTTCAAACACCTGAATGGCGCCGTTTACACACTCATGCAGGGACCCAGTGAGTTTGGAATTTCAGGAAGGCTAGCAAACTGGGACCGCAAGAAAGATTTGCCCTTACTAAAAATCCCCACGCTTACGATCGGTGCAAAATTCGATACCATGGACCCGGAGCATATGAAGTGGATGTCGTCACAAGTGCAGCAGGGTCGTTACCTGTACTGTCCAAACGGCAGCCACCTGAGCATGTGGGATGACCAGGACCATTACTTTCCCGGACTTATTTCATTTATCAAAGATGTTGACAACGGTGATTTTAAGAAAGATTGAATTGCAGTCGAGGTTGGCGGACTGTTGGCTTTTGGCTATTAGCCTTTGGGGGGCAAGCCAAAAGCTAAGACCCAAAACTAAAAGCCACCTCCCTCACTGCTCCAGCAAGCTCTTCATTTTATTCAACATCATCCCCCAGTTGTTTTCAGATTGGACCTGGGCTTCTTTGGATTTGATATTGTCCTGGCGGAGTGTAAACAGGGTCCGACCTTTCTCTTCTGAAAGCAAGTATGTAATGTTGCTGTAATTGGAAGGCTCGTCCTTATCCCCTGAAAAATTACTCCAGTAATTGTATTTCAAAATTTTATTCTTTTCAATTTCCAGAATATGACCCTTGTCTTCATAGGGCTTACCCTCCCACACACCCCGAAAGATAATCGGACTACCTGCTTTCCAATCAGAAACCGTTTCGGTTCCGAAAAGATATTTCTTGATTTGCACAGGGTTCGTTAAAGCATCCCACACTTTTGATTTGGGCACATTGATCGACACGGAAATTTTCAGACTTAGCGTTTTTGACATCGTATTTGAATTAAAAGTTTGATAAATTTTTTGCTGCATAATCAATCACTACACTAGGCCGGTTGATAACAAAGTGAAACCAATCCAGTGCTATACGTCTTGTGTTCTACCAATTTTAACTTCTTCCTGCCGTCGATGTGCTGAAACAACGGTTTACCACTTCCTAACAGAATGGGGTGAACCGCAATCCAGAGTTCATCCACCAGCGCCTCATTGATAAAAAAAGTGGTCAACTCCGCACCACCAAACAGCCAGATGTCTTTTCCTTTTTCCTGCTTCAGCGACGTGATTTCTTTCCTAATATCTCCTGCCAATATTGTCACGTCCTTGTCGGCTGTTTCCTTCATTGTATTAGAGAAAACGTAAGTGGCCATGCCTTTCCATGGATTCGGGCCTTCCAGTTTTTTTGTTAGTTCGTACGACTTTCTTCCCATGAAAATCGCATCCATTCTTTTGAAAAAATCGGACATGCCATAATCCTGATCCGTGAAACACCAGTCATATTCACCGTTGGGGCCCTCTATGAAACCATCCAGGCTCACGGCAACACCGAGTATTACTTTTCTCATGGGGGTGTTGGGTCTTAGGTCTTGGGTTTTGGGTGTTGAGGATTTAGTCACGCATCGGGAATTAATTCAATCTTCAAGTTCTTTGCATTCGAAGCCATGGTCGCGCAGGAGCCGTATCGGGATTACCGGTTTTA
>JANYKP010000450.1 GCA_025358195.1 Cyclobacteriaceae bacterium | reverse complement strand
CGCGTATGACAAATCGGTTATGTATCCCGTCCCCAACAAGTGGGGCAGGAAAGGCGCAACGATCGTTGAATTGAAAAAAGTCAGAAAAGCCATGTTCAAAGACGCCGTAACCACTGCTTATTGCAGGGTTGCCCCTAAAGTGCTGGCCGACAAATATCAGGTGCGGTAGAACGCGAATCATCGTTACTGACCTTTGTAGGCTTCAGATTCAAATGTCACTGATTTTTATTAAACTTATATGTATTTCCATCGAAGCAGAGAGATTCTCTGCGAAGCAAGTGGCACCATCCGTATTGCTCAAATCTGCTACACCATGGCACTATCCGCATCTGATTCAACATTGAAACAAGGGTTCCGGCAGCGCGCGAAATATCTGATGCTGACGACAATCTTGCTGGCAGTGATCATGCTGATTGCCTGGGAATTTGGCCTTGACTTCATCAAATACCCGCTGCCACTGGCGGGTACCATGAACCCATTGTCTGCTGTTTGTTTCCTATCCCTTGGAATTTCTTTTTTACTTATTCACTCATCACGCAGGACTACCTGGATGCATGTTGCTGCGTACTTTCTGGCAGCCGCTCCCGTGATAATCGGCATTGTGAAATTCTCCGGCTTTTTGTGGGGATTTGATTCCGGCATCGACAACATTTTATTTCCTGACAAATTGCGATCCGACGTGCGTCAGGATATTTTTAATCACATGTCTCCCAATTCCGCCTTTAATTTTATTTTACTGGGGGTTGTCATTATTTTTTCAAGCCTGTCAAACAGATACATCAAACAACTAGCCAATTATGCCACCCTCCTTCTCATGTTAGGCTCACTCTTCGCGCTCATTGGCTACCTCTATGAGGTGGAAGAATTCTTTGGCATACTTAGCTACATTCCAATGCCGCTTCAGGCCGCTGTAGGATTTCTTCTGGCTGGACTTGCGATCTTGCATACAAACACCGATGCAGGATTCATGTCGATTATTTCCAGTTCCAATTCCGGAGGAACCATCGCCCGCATTTTGATACCGGCAGCCATTCTGGCACCCATCACCATCGGATATATACGTTTGGTTGTACAATGGAGATCCCCCATCTCTGTTGAATTGGGCGTATCGTTTCATATCACCGCGATTGTCCTTCTTTCCTTCCTGTTAATTTTGTATGTCTCCTTCATTATTTATAACAAAGATATCCAGAGAAAAGCTGCAGAAGATAAGATTGTCAGCATGAATCTCGAACTTGAACAAAAAGTTCTTGACCGGACAGCAGAAATTTATGGGAATGAAAAGCGCTACCGGTCACTCATTGAAAACAGTGCTGAAGGCATTTCACTTTTAAATGATGCATCATCGCCCATTTACCAGAGTCCTGCCGTGGAAGTCATCACAGGATATTCGATGGAAGAACGGAAGAAATTGGAGGGTATGAGTTTAATTCATCCCGATGATCTGAACCATGCAAAAATATTATTTTCAGACTTGCTGCGAAGTCCGGGCCAACCACAACCTTTTCAATATCGCATTCGTCATAAAAAGGGCCATTTTATCTGGGTGGAGGGCATCGCCACTAATCTCCTTGGCGACAAAGACGTACGGGCGATTGTTACCAATTATCGCGATGTCAGCGAAAGAAAAGAATCTGATGAAAAATTACTTCAGGAACGCACGATGCTGCGTACACTCATCGACAATCTTCCCGATTACATCTATGTGAAAGACACAGCGTCGCGTCATATTATCAACAACAAAGCCATGGTAAAACTTGTGGGTGCTGCCAACGAAGCTGAAACCCTTGGCAAATCATCCATTGACTTTTTCGGTCCGGTCATTGCCTCCCCCTACCTGAAAGAAGATCAAATGATCATCTCGTCAGGGCAGTCGATCATCGATCTGGAGGAGACTACAATTACCCCATCGGGTGATCTTAAATATTTACTTACTACAAAAGTGCCGCTCAAGGATCACGGTGGCAACATTATCGGGCTTGTCGGCATCAGCCACGATATCACCTCGCAAAAGAAAATTGAACTTGACTTGCGCAATAGCAAATATCTTCTTGAAAAAGCGCAGGAGGTCGGACACATCGGTCATTGGATTTTGGAAATCAATGATACTGAAAAATTGAGGTGGTCATCGGAAACATGCGGGATTTTTGGACTTCTTCCAAATGAATTTGATGAACGTCTTGAAACGTTGTATCATTTTATTCACCCAGACGACCTGGAGAAGGTTAAATCCAGTTTGACGAGCGCCCTTGAAGATCGACATACGTATTCAGTTGATCACCGGATAGTACTCCGCGATGGAGCAACAAAATGGGTGCATGAACAAGGTGAACCAACTACCAGCGAAAATGGAAGCGCAATACTCTTGATCGGTATTGTTCAGGATATTACCGAACGAAAAAAAGCTGAAGCCGAAATATTGAAATTAAACACGGAACTCGAAGAACGCGTAGAAATTCGAACGCAGCAATTACAGGCCGCGAACAAGGAAATGGAAGCCTTCACTTATTCAGTGTCTCATGACCTCCGGGCTCCCCTGCGCATTATCGATGGATTCAGTCAAATCCTCTCCGAAGATTATTCCACCCGGCTGGACGAAGAAGGCAAAAAAACCATTGGGATAATTAAGAAAAATGCAAAACGAATGGGGCAATTGATTGACGACCTACTCGATTTTTCGCGCCTTGGGAGAGCGGAATTAAAAATATCGGCCGTGAATATGAACACACTTGTACAGGAAGTGCTGGAAGAACTAAATGCCAGCCGCATTTCACTGCAAGCACATATCCATGTTGAACAATTAAACCAGGCAAACGGAGATATTAGCTTATTAAAACAAGTTTGGTCCAATCTGATTGCCAATGCGATAAAGTATTCAAGCAAAAAAACCGACCCCCAGATTGAAATCGGAATGAAGACCGAGGGCACTATGATTACGTATTTCGTGAAAGACAATGGTGCCGGCTTTGACATGAAATATTATCATAAACTCTTCGGGGTATTCCAACGCCTTCATAACCAGGAGGAATTTCCTGGAACGGGCGTAGGACTTGCCCTTGTCCAGCGGATTATCTCGCGACATGGAGGAATGGTGTGGGCGGAGGCCAAACCCGGTGAGGGAGCGAGCTTCTACTTTACCTTGCCACCTTCCAGCGCACTTTAAAATGCATCTGTTGTGTAACCCATGTTTTTATTTAATCCGAATATCAAAAATATAACCAATGACCACTTCTCCTCGTCTTGCAGAAAGCATCCTGTTTGCTATTGGCAATACACCGCTGGTTCAATTAAAAAAAATAGTCCCTGACCACTGCGCCGACATTTTTATAAAACTGGAATATTTCAATCCTACTGGGTCCTATAAAGACAGGATGGCATTGGCTATTATCGAAGCCGCTGAAAAGCGAGGAGCGCTGAAACCAGGAATGAATGTAGTGGAGTGCACGGGTGGAAGCACAGGAACGTCGCTTGCTTTCGTGTGTTCCGTAAAAGGTTATCGTTTCAAAGCGGTCTCCTCCGATGCGTTTGCAAAAGAAAAATTGAAAGCCATTCAAATGTTCGGAGCAGAGCTGGAATTAATTCCCAGCAAAGGCGGAAAAATTACGCCGGACCTGATTCCAAAAATGATGGATCGTGCGGCAGCGCTCGCAACACAGCCTGGCACGTACTGGACCAATCAATTCAAAAATACCGATGCACTGGAGGGTTATAAAATATTGGGAAAAGAAATTTTAAGCCAGTTAGCAAGACCGGTTGATGTATTCTGCGCAGCGGTTGGCACGGCAGGAATGGCGGTGGGAGTTTCACTGGAATTAAAAAAGGCGAACCCGAATACAAAGGTGATTGTGCTGGAACCTGCGTCTGCGCCGTTACTATCAACCGGCGTAAAAGGAAATCACAAGGTGGAGGGTATTGCCGTCGGATTGATTCCGCCATTGCTCGACCGGTCGCATTATGATGGCGTTCGAATCGTAGAAGAAGCGGAAGCCCGGACGATGGCCAAACTGCTGGTTGCCAAAGAAGGAATTTTTGCAGGAACCTCCAGCGCCCTTAATGTTGTGGCAGCGATCGAAATTGGAAAACAGCTGGGACCCGGGCACACGGTTGTCACCATTGCTTGTGATTCAGGAATGAAATACCTGGCAGGTGGGTTGT
>JANYKP010000333.1 GCA_025358195.1 Cyclobacteriaceae bacterium | reverse complement strand
GTTGAGAATAATGAGGCGAAAAGTTATGAAACCTTTGCCAGCGGTTGGCTCGATAAGGTGACGCAAAAGGCTTGGGGCCGACCGGTTGACGTTTTATTTTTGCCCGACGGCTCGATGCTCGTGAGCGATGATCAGGCAAATGTAATTTACAGAATTACCTATAAGTCTTAGAAGTCGCTGGCGATATCATCAATCTTCTTGCCCTTATCGGCCCGCATCATTTTGAGGATGGGATAGCAGCGGTATGCAAGCCGAAGCTCATTCTTCGAATGGTTCTGAAAGGTCAGGCTCAGGTTGTCGGTTTTCCAATTGTATGTTTCAGTAGGGACAATATAAATCGGCTTACCAAACGATTTCTGCATCCCCTTCATGAGCCGGGTGTCCTTGTTGACGATGACCACGATTTCGTATACGAGATCTTTATACGTTTTTACTTCTACTCGCTTCACCTTCACTTCACCGATGTTTTTATATTCCGGATTATCAACCAGATAAAGTTTGACCGGAAATTCATTCTTTTCTTTGGTCTCTTTCTTAAAACTGGCACCCTTTACGCTATCGATGGAGGTACCAAGTTTAAGGTCTTTAAAGCCATTGCGGCGGTCCAATTCCGCAAGGTCCTGGGCCGACATGGCATAGGTGCCAAAAATTAAGACACAGAAGAAAAAGTATTTCATGTATTAATAATTTTAAATCAAAGGTTACATGGAATTCGCTTGACAATCAGTATCCTCTTGGAGATTGTAAATCATGGCTCATTTCATGGTTTTGGTTCTAAAAATTGAATAGGGATGATCACTTTCGTTTTGTCCCAGGCCATCAGCAGGTCAGCTTTGTCATTTTTTTGATCAATGATGATGGTAAACGGCTCATAAACAACGTCTGTCATGGATACCACCGGAACATCGAACTTCAGTACATCCATTTTAGTATTGTAATTGTAAGCACCCCACATTCCAAGGTCGGAATTAAAGATGATCGTCCATTTATCCTTTTCCGGTATGGTAAAGATAGAATAATTGCCAGCCTTTAAGTCGGCACCGTTGACCTTCACATCACGGGTGATCGTTATTTCGGTGGCTTCGTTGGCACCTGTACGCCAAACTTGATTAAAGGGTACCAGCTTGCCAAAGACTTCACGATCCCGTTTGCTTGGCTGGCTATAGGCAATTTTCAGGTAAGTGTCCTTATACCGGGCGCTCACGATAGCGAGCGGGCTGGGTCGGGGCTTTACCGCCTCCTGGGCGAAGGCCGATAAAGAAAAAAGAAGTGGTAAGAGTGGGCAAAGCAGTTTCATCAACAAAGTTTCAAAACAAAATTAAGAATTTTGGCCCCATTCTTTACTTTGCACGATGATGCGACCTGCCTTTGATGACATTTACATGGAATTAGCGGTGAACCTGGCCAAGCGATCTCACTGCATCAAGCGACATGTGGGTGCGGTGCTTACCAAGGACACCCGGATTATCTCGATCGGGTATAATGGTCCTCCCTCTGGCACACACAACTGTGATGAACTATGGCCCGAAACCGGATGCCCACGCGATTCTAAAGGGGGGTGCTCCCTGGCTATTCATGCTGAGCAGAATGCTATTTTGTATGCTGTCAAGAACAAAACCTCTGTTGATGACGCAACCCTGTATGTTACACTATCACCCTGTCTGGCGTGCGCCCGAATGATCTATAGTATGGGCATAAAACGGGTGATTTACCTTAACTCATACGCCGAGCACAAAGGGCTCCCGACGGATGAGGGTGTGGACTTCCTGAATGGATTTGGAATAGTATGTATTAAATATGGTGGGATGCTATCCAACGTCACTCACATGATCTGATAATCACCGGCTCTTTAGCGCTTTCTCGATATCACCAACCAACTTGGCTGTAATACCTTTTGTTTTTTTTACTTGTTCTCCTTTGAAAACAACCAACGATCGTTCGGCCATCTGGAAAAGACCGATTGGGTTACCATCATTTTGGTAGCTGCCCAGGCACCAGTTGATCTCCGATTGCAAGGAGTGTTCAATGTCTAAGGTAGCGAGTGCGGCAAGGGATATTTCACAGGCTTTTACGATCTGATCGGGAGAAGGGGTAGCTTTCTTTGGTGCTGCTTTCTTCTGCTCGGTCTTCTTATCTGCCTTCACAGGAGTCTTGGTGGATGCTTTGGCCATGGAATTTGTGGTTAGTCCATGCGAAATTAGAGAGATGTTATCCCGGCAAACAAGAACTTTAGTGTAATATTTTATGCAACCGTTGCCATCCGGTCAGGATGGTAAATGATTTCACCTCATTTAGGGCATTGGAACCAATATTTAACACTTGTATTCCGTGCATAGCGCACTTCTTAAAAAGCTAAAAGGGAAGCAATCCTGGATCGCTTCCCTTTGCAAGAAGATAGGTTGTTACCTAATTACTTCTTTTTCTTAGCTGCTTTTTTCTTAGCAGCCTTCTTAGCTTTTTTTGCCATAGCGTTTAAAATTTTA
>JANYKP010000291.1 GCA_025358195.1 Cyclobacteriaceae bacterium | reverse complement strand
CCCATTGGAGCTAATGATGCCTCCTCAAGAGGCAAAACCTCTGATAAAGAGGTCGGCATAAGGGAAAAATGAAGAAAAACTTGTCAAAAAAAATAAAATCGAAAATTCACTTCACGAAAATCGAGTTATTAGAGACCCCCTATAGTAACTCAAGTTTCCGTTTTGATAATAAACATTTCTACGTCCATCAAGTACTCCGTCTTTCAATGTTCCATCTCCTTGCTTTTTGCCATTGAAAAAATAGTCAATGAATTGTCCTGAATATGGAATTGTCGATTTAGAGAGGTGCCATTGTCCATTTCTTCGTTCCATTTTTTTTGTTGTCGGAATCTTCCTTAACTCTTCTGGTCTCTTGGCGTACTCTTTAGTTATGATAAAAATAATCTTGTCCAACTCTTTGTAGCCAAATCGTTCAATGTCAGCTTTGGTTGTCACAACAGTTAATGTCTCGATGTCCGACTCAGTTACAGAACCTTCTTCCTCTCCTGGATCTTCTATTATTGCTATCGAGTCCACTACATATAAAACTCTTTCCTCAGACCCTTGTCCATAGGTCGCGATAGAAATAATTGTCAAAAAGTAAAATATTAATCTTCTCATAAGTTGACTACTCTGTCCTGAAAGCATTACCCACAACATTAGCGATCCCGCAACTCCGTTGCGCATACACATCCAAATTCATGGAATAAGAGCAACAGTATAGCGTGTACTTCCCATTATGTACGGGGAAGACTTCCATTTTCTAATGTCAACCGGCATCGTTTTGTTGCTACGTTCATTTCTTAAGGCTACCCATTCGTTCTCAAAATTCCAAACTGTCGAGCGGACCTTTTATGCCGCTCAGTGCCTTGCTCGTTACGTGCGTGTAAATCTCCGGTCTTGCTGCTGCGGTTTGCTTAGCACCCTTTGCGTGAAACGCATTCAGTGTCAAACCAAATTCAAAATCCCTTTCTCTTTCGCTTCCAATGAAGATTCCCCCATCAAAAACTCATCCACCGCCCTCGCTGCTTCTCTTCCTTCACTAATCGCCCACACCACCAGCGATTGACCTCGCCGCATATCGCCAGCTGAAAATATACCCTCCACCGATGTGAGATAGCAATTGCATTTCACGTTTCCACGCTCGTCAAATTCAACACCCAACTGCTTCAGAAGCCCTTCTTGTTGGGGATGAAGAAACCCAAGCGCCAGCAAAACCAGTTCACACGGGATTATTTTTTCTGAACCGGGGACTTCGTTTAAGAATGGAAGTTTTCCATCGTTGGGTTTGTTCCATTCCACTTCAATAACTTTCAAGGCTTTTAAATTACCTGCATCATCTCCGAGAAACTCCTTTGTAACGATGCTCCAATGTCGTTCACAACCCTCTTCATGTGAACTGGACGTTCGTAAAATCATTGGCCAGTTCGGCCATGGCATAGCGTGATTGCGTTCAGCCGGTGGCTTGGACAATAATTCAATTTGCGTTACCGACCGGGAGCCATGACGGTTTGATGTGCCAACACAATCGGATCCGGTATCACCTCCGCCCAGTACGATTACATTTTTTTCTGTTGCAATGATCTCGACAGGCTCGATCTCGACAGGCTCGATCTTGACAGGCTGTTTATTACTTACCCGTCGATTTTGCTGCGTAAGAAAATCCATCGCAAAATGAATGCCTTTCAGGTTGCGACCTGGAATTGGCAAGTCACGGGGTATCGTGGCACCACCGCATAAAAGAATCGCATCGAAATCATCGCGGAGCTGACGGACTGAAATAGTTACTCCTACATCCGCGTTTGTTTTGAATGCAATACCTTCTTCTTCCATGAGTTTTATTCTGCGAGCAAGTATAGCTTTATCAAGTTTGAAATCCGGAATGCCGTACCGCAATAGTCCACCCACTTCATCGGCGCGTTCAAAAACAGTAACATGATGTCCCGCATAATTCAGTTGGGCAGCGGCAGCGAGTCCGGCGGGACCTGAGCCGATGACCGCTATTTTTTTGTCAGTGCGCGTGGCTGGAATTTTTGGCAAGACATAACCATTCTCAAACGCCTTTTCAATGATTGACTTTTCGATATATTCAATGCTGACTGCTGGTTTATTGATGGCAAGCACACAGGATGCTTCGCAAGGTGCGGGGCAGATACGACCTGTGAATTC
Source organism: Cyclobacteriaceae bacterium (assembly GCA_025358195.1). Lineage (GTDB taxonomy): Bacteria > Bacteroidota > Bacteroidia > Cytophagales > Cyclobacteriaceae > ELB16-189. The sequence continues at coordinate 13,424 of JANYKP010000291.1, read as the reverse complement.
CGGGAAGTTGTTGGTGGAGACAAGAATCTCGTAGGCAAGTTTCCAGTTGCCCTGGTAGGCGGCATCGTTGAATTCAGGAATATTATTCCCCAGCGGACAGCCTTGATGGCAAAAGGGTGTGCCACAATCCATGCAGCGCCCTGATTGCTTGCGTGTGATCGTTTCGTCAACGGGACCTTCCACTTCTTTGTAGTCGCGTATGCGCTGTGACACATCCCGCTTTTGCGGGAGCTCGCGCGAGGTTTCTAAAAATCCTGTCGGCTTTCCCATGATTATCTCTGGTTCCTATCCGGTGCGGAGAGAGGAACCAACTCTTTTATTCTTCTTTTCTGCTTCTTTAATGCTTCTTTGAACTCGACCGGCATAACCTTTATAAACTGTGGGTAACTCGTGTCCCAATTCTTAATCAACTTCGCGGCCAGTTCGCTGTTTGTATGAGTAAGGTGATCCATGATCATTGTGCGAAGGAGCAATTCATCTTCTTCATCCTTCTCATCCAGCAGAACCATTTCCATGTTTACATTTTGCGCAAAGATTCTTTTTGGGTCAAAAACATATGCGACTCCTCCACTCATGCCAGCTGCAAAGTTTCTTCCGGTATCGCCCAACACAACCACCGTTCCTCCAGTCATGTATTCGCAACCGTGGTCACCTACTCCCTCCACAACCGCGCTTGCGCCTGAATTTCTAACGGCGAATCGTTCTCCGGCCCGGCCCCGAAGAAAAACTTCTCCGGACGTAGCGCCATACAATGCCACATTTCCTACGATACTGTTCTGGGAAGGATCGTATTTAATACGCTTGTCGGGATAGACGATGATCCGCGCTCCCGAAAGACCCTTACCGAAATAATCATTAGTGTCACCTTCCAATTCAAAGGTAATGCCGCGTGCGGCAAAGGCTCCAAAACTTTGACCCGCTGTTCCATGAAATTTGAAGTGAAGCACCGAGGGGTTATCGGTAGAACTATAAAGTCCAAGATTGGAGGGTGGATAGCGTTTCGAAATCTCGTTTGACAGCATGGAACCTACGGCACGGTCTTCGTTCGTGATGGGGAAGACGCCGTGAACGGATTCACCATCTTCGAGAAAGGGCTTAGCGATCTTGATTAGGGTTCGGTCCAACACATAATCAATGCTGTGATCCTGGTCTTCTTGTTTAAACAAGGCCGTGTCAAGACTGATCGGTTCTTTATATAAAATTGGCGACAGGTCAAGGTTGCTCACCTTCCAGCGTTTGTCAATATCCAGTAACTCCAGGTAATCACTTTGACCAACCATTTCGTTGATCGTTCGAAAGCCGAGTTCAGCCATGATCTCCCGCAGTTCCTCAGCTAAGAAAGTAAATAAGTTCACCACATACTCCGGCTTACCGGTGAAAAGTGCCCGCAATTCTTTGTTTTGGGTAGCCACACCAACGGGACACGTATTAAGATGACATTTCCGCATCATGATGCAGCCTGTCGTTACAAGCGCAGCGGTAGCCACACCCCATTCTTCGGCTCCCAGCATAGCAGCAATAGCCAAGTCGCGACCAGTGCGAATTTGTCCATCGGTTTGCAATACCACACGGCCACGGAGTTTGTTTCGAACGAGCGTTTGATGTGCTTCGGCAAGACCGAGTTCCCACGGTAAACCGGCATGTCGTATGGAACTCAACGGCGATGCACCTGTACCCCCATCATGACCGGAAATCAAGATCACATCGGCGTGCGCTTTGGCAACACCGGAAGCAACAGTGCCAACTCCCGCTTCCGAGACCAATTTTACGCTGATGCGCGCTTCGCGATTGGCATTTTTTAAATCAAAGATGAGTTGTGCAAGATCTTCAATCGAATAAATGTCATGATGTGGAGGAGGAGAAATGAGACCCACTCCGGGAGTGGAGTGCCGTACACGCCCGATCCATTCATCTACTTTGTAGCCGGGCAGTTGTCCGCCTTCGCCGGGCTTTGCGCCCTGGGCCATTTTGATTTGAAGTTCTTTGGCGTTGGTGAGGTAGTAGCTTGTTACACCAAAGCGTCCGGAGGCAACTTGCTTGATCGCAGAATTTTCCCAGTCACCATTCTGTTTACGAAGAAAGCGTACTTCATCCTCACCGCCCTCGCCGCAATTGCTTTTCCCTCCAATGCGGTTCATAGCAATGGCCAGGGTGCTGTGGGCTTCGTGTGAAATAGATCCAAACGACATCGCACCGGTGGCGAATCGTTTAAAAATACCAGTGGCGGGCTCCACTTCACTGAGTGGAATCGATTTTCCTTTTCTGAATTTCAACAGGCTCCGAAGGGTGATGGCTTTTTCACTCTGCTCATTGATGAGTGCTGAATATTTTTTGAAAAGGTGATAGTCATTAGTCTTCGTGGCGTGTTGAAGCAGATGAATAGTCTGCGGATTAAACAAATGTGCTTCTCCCCGCTGTTTCCATTGATAAACTCCACCAACCTCCAACTGCGCGGCGCCATTTGAAGTCTTGGGAAATGCCAGGCGATGCTTGGCCAGCGCTTCTTTGGCGATGTCATCCAGCGTAAGGCCGCCAATACGTGACACTGTGCCGGAAAAATAATGATCGACAACTTCTTTGGTGATGCCCAATGCTTCGAAAATCTGAGCTCCATGATACGACTGCAATGTACTGATGCCCATCTTGCTCATGATTTTGAGAAGCTCTCCGCACATCGCCTTTTTATAATTGTAAACGGCCTTTTCTTCGGTGAGCTCTTCGCTCAAGAGGTTGCGCTTCTTCATGTCGAAGATCGTTTGAAACACCAAATACGGATTCACGCCCGAAGCGCCATAGCCGATCAACGTGGCGTAGTGATGAGTTTCCCAGACGTCACCTGCCTCCACTAGCAGCCCGACTTTTCCACGGAGACCCTTGCGAATGAGGTCGTGATGAACTGCCGCAACGGCGAGTAATGAAGGAATCTGCGCATGACCGCTGTCGAAACTTCGATCAGAAAGGATGATGATGGTGAATCCGTCTTCAATGGCATCGGTTACGTATTGACAAACACGGTTCAACCCTTTTTCCAATGAACCCTGTTCGCCTCCAGACTTGAAATAGGTGTAGATCGTTTTGGTTTGCAAATGCCGGTGGTCGATGTACCGGATTTTTTCGAGATCGCTGTTGGAGAGGATGGGTGTTGGCAGTTCGAGCGTGATACAATGCTCTGGAGTTTCTTCCAGCAAGTTCAAGGATCCACCAACGTGAGTGGCCAGCGACATGACGAGCCTTTCGCGAATTGGGTCAATCGGGGGGTTGGTAACTTGGGCAAAGAGCTGTTTGAAATAACTTGACAGATGTTGTGCCTGGTTAGATAAGACCGCTAACGGAATATCGCTGCCCATTGAACCAAGGGCTTCTTTCCCGGTCTCACACATTTGTGCCAGCACCACTCGCACGTCTTCGGTCGTGTAGCCGAAGGAAATCTGACGTTTGATAAACGTACGGGGATCGTACTTATGAAAACTTCCTCCCGGTTCAGGCAAGTCTTGCAAGCGCACTTTGTTCGCACGCACCCATTCGCCGTATGGTTGGCGTGTGCAAATCTCTTTTTTCAGTTCTTCATCGCTGATGATCCGTCCCTGTTCAAGGTCGACGACAAACATTTTTCCGGGCTGCAACCTGCCTTTTGTGATGACCCGGGCGGGATCGACGTCCAGCACCCCGACCTCAGATGCCATGATTACGCGATCATCATCCGTCACGACATAGCGTGAGGGGCGCAGGCCGTTCCGGTCCAGCGTGGCACCGACGATTTTTCCATCGGTGAACGTGATGGATGCGGGTCCATCCCATGGCTCCATGAGGTTGGCGTGATATTCGTAAAAATCTCTTTTCTCCTGGCCCATCTGGTCATTGCCATCCCATGCTTCCGGTATGAGCATCATCATCACATGCGGCAACGAACGGCCGGAGTGCATTAATAGCTCAATGACATTGTCAAGATTAGAAGAGTCCGATTGAGCCGGATTGCAGATAGGTAATATCATTTCAAGTTCTTCCCGGGTAAAATGGGAGGAGGAGAAGAATGCTTCTTTTGATTTCAGCCAGTTGATATTTCCCTGGATCGTGTTGATCTCGCCATTGTGCGCAATAAAGCGGAAGGGTTGTGACAATCGCCAGGAGGGGAATGTGTTGGTGGAAAAACGGGAATGAATAACGGCCAGGGCGGAGACCACTTCTTCATGCTCCAGGTCGGCAAAGTAATGCTTCAGTTGCCGGGATGTTAGCATGCCTTTGTAGGCAATGGTTTTGTAGGAAAGCGATGAAAAATAGAATTGATTATTAACTCCCTGCACCGATTCTGTTACAATACGGGTGGTGTATTTACGTAAAATAAAAAGTTTGCGTTCGAAGTTATCGGGGTCATCGATAGACTCGGGGCGTTTGATGAAGATTTGTTCCATCACCGGTTCGGCACGAAGGGCAGTTTCACCGATCTCGTCGTTTTTGGTGGGCAACAGCCGATAACCCAACAAAGACATCCTCATTTTCTTTATCTGGCGATTCAATACGGTGCGGCATTCTTCACGGGCTTTCGGATCGCGGGGGAAGAATACAAGTCCCACAGCATAGTGCCCGTAAGAAGGCAGTTTAATACCAAGTTTGTTGCATTCGTTGGCAAAGAACTCATGGGGGATCTGGATGAGTATGCCCGCCCCATCGCCGGTGTTGGGCTCACAGCCGCATGCTCCGCGATGACTCATTCGTTCGAGCATGGTAATGGCATCCATTACCAATTGATGCGACTTTCGCGCTTTGATGTTGGCGATGAAACCAACGCCACAGGAGTCGTGTTCGAAAGAAGGATGATATAGTCCGTACGTCTGTGTCTCGCTCACTTCAAAAAATCAAAGGAGTAAGCAAGAAATTTACAATGCTGAAACCGGTATTGATACGAAGATGGCAGGAATCTTCAAAAAATCTTCAAAGGCTTACTAACAGTTAGTAGCGAAAACGTTTGTGGAGCAGGATTTTAGGATTACAGGATTGTAGGATTTGATGGATTTGAAAAATTATGGATCGGAATGGTGAGGCCATCACTCATGCCTTAACGCCTTCACCGGGTTTGAAAGCGATGCTCTCAATGATTCATAACCTACGGTCACCAATGTGATAATAATAATCAAGCCGATCGCACCGCTAAAGACAACCACCGACAAGCTGGTTCGGTATTCGAAGCTCTGAAGCCATTGGTTCGAGATGTAGTAGGCCACCGGCACCGCAATCACCGTGGCGATCAACAAAAGTTTTCCAAAGACACTGAGCAGCAAAACCAGGATTTGAAGGCTACTGGCACCCATCGTTTTACGAATACCAATTTCTTTGGTGCGCTGTTGTGACATAAAAGAAGCTAGTCCATAGAGCCCTACGCATGTTATGAGAATTGCAAGCCAGGAAAAATTTTCAGTCAACCCGGCCACTTTTGTTTCATTCTCATACATGCGGCCAAACTCTTCGTTAATGAACCAGTAATCGAAGCCAAATCCCGGAAAAATTTTCTTCCAGGCAATTTCCATGCTTTGAATTTTTTCTGACATTTTACCTGCAGGCAGTCGCACATGAATAATCCTGTCGACGGTATGTGGTTTGGGTGCAATTGCCAGGGGATCAATCTTTTTATGCATGGAGCGATACGGAAAATCCTCCACGACTCCAATGATAAGCCCTGTTACGGGGGCTTTTGTTGTATCGGGACGTGAATACCCCATGACATAATCAGGACGGACCACTGTTTTACCGACAGCCTCCTGTGGTGTGAGATGAAGCGCCGATACAGCTGCCATGTTCAGCAAAATGGCAGAGGAGTCTGACACATTTTTCGGATCAAAATCGCGACCGGCAATTATTTTCAGGTCAAACGTCTTAGGAAAATCATAATCTCCATTCAGTTGAAACCACTCATGTTTATCTTCATTGATCTCTGGAAATTGCATCTGCATGTTGATTGGTCCAAAAAAATCAAGTCGTGGAAGATGGTTTGCCAGGGTCATGTTTTCAATTTCAGGATCGCTGAGTACTGTATTCTTGAACAGGAGGTACTTGTCGTTCGGGGTAGGGCCAGTGAATCCGCCGAAGCGAATGGAAACAATTTGATTTCCCGCTTCATTCAGTTTCGAATTTTTCAATAAGTCCATTTGCCGTACAATGATAACTGTGCCTGTAAGAAGTGTTACGGCTACAGCAAATTGAAGCGTGGTAAGAAACTGACGAAAAACAGTCGAGCCTTTGCGGAAGGAAAATTTTCCTTTCAAGACGACGGCAGGTTCAAAACTCGAAACAAAAAGTGCCGGATAGCTTCCGGCAAGAACCGTCACCAATATGGCCACGCCAGCGATGATGAGTAACATTGGACCATTCAGAATATGACTGAGTGTAAAAGTTTTCCCCGTAAGGTTATTGAACTGCGGAGTAAAGAAGATTACCAGCAAGATCGCGATAAGCGATGAAATAATTACCAACACAAAAGACTCGAGCATGAATTGAAAAAACAATTGCGAGCGTACGCCCCCGAATGTTTTACGTAAGCCTATTTCGCGCGCCCGGCTTGAGGACTTGGCCGTGGAGAGATTGATGTAGTTGATGCAAGCCACCATCAAAATAAGAAACGCGATGGTGATAAAGACGTAAATGTATTGCATGTCTGCCGTCTTGTGGTCGATGGTCCAATCCATCTCTTTGTCAAAATGGATGTCTGTTATTTTTCGGATGACGGGCTTGAACTTAAAATCCCAATGGTTTTTGGCGATCAGCTCATTGGCTCGTTTCTGCAAATCCTGTTCGATCACCGCAATTTTTTTCTCATCGGTACAAACAAAATAGGATTGCGTAAAGAAGCCGTTGTTGCCATCTCCCATGGAAGTGTTCAGCATATTTTCCAGCTCTGGCGTAAAGGGTTTCAATGCCAGAATATTCACGATATACTTAGGATTGACATGTGAGTTGGAAGGGAGATTTTTAATAACTGCCGTCACCATCAATTCAACTTTCTTCTGTTGCGTGGCCCACTGATGAGAGACAACCACTGTTTTGTTAATGGGGTCTTCATCACCAAATAATTCATTTGCTGCCGTTTCCGTCAATATCATACTATTGATTTCCCTCAGCGGGTTAACGCCAGCGCCCTTTAAAATGGGAAGATGAATCAGGTCCGTGATGGAGGATTCAGCCCAGATAATATCTTCCGTCAGGATGATTCTGTCCTTTTGCTCGTAATGAATACTGGCGGGCATTCCCCAGGACGTGTAGCTAGTGATCCCTTCAATGCCTTCATAGTTAGCCTGAATGTAATTGTCCCACCCGGCTGGCGCATAGGGGGCAGCTTCCTTTTCTCCGTTCGGAAATTGAAGGGAGTATCCCATGCGGTAGGTACTGGCGGCTTTTGGGTGCATGGTATCAAAGGTCAGCTCATCCTTCACATACAACAAAATGAACAGGGCAGCGGCAAGTCCAACCGCCAATCCCAGCATGTTGACGATTGCAAATCCCCGTTGTTTGATGATGTTGCGGAAGGCCAGCAGAAAATAGTTGAAAATCATAATGGTGGGAATTTAAATGACGAGAAGGAAAATTTTGGTCACCGACAAAGAGTTCTTTTAAGACGTAGAAAGGTCTCCAATAGTTACTTCTGTTCCGGTTATTGTAGTGAAACCTTGATAAATTATTACAAGATTATGCAAAAGACGTAATTTGAAGTTGACTTTTAAGTATGCGCTTATCACCTGTTTGATTGGGTCATTGACCTTTTGGAAATTCATCATGAAGAGAGCCTGTCTCCTATTTCTGCTGACACTGTCACTCCAATGCATTGCCCAGGAACGAAATGAGCCTTTAACCAACACGATTTCATTTGGCGAATTAGAAAAAACACGAATTACCCGTGACCTAGAATGGACAAACCCAGACGGAAGCAAGGAGCGCATGACGATTTTGGAAATGGCCATTCCGATTGACCAGAAGATGAAAAAATTAACACAGGATTTTGTTGTCTCCAACTACCACATCGATTCGATCTGGCTCAATCCACGAATGGTTGTATTTCATTCGATGGACCTCGGCAATCTTCAAAACAGTTTAGAGCGTTCATCGTTTTTGAATGACCACATTCCAGAAAGCTGGGGAACTCTTTATCGTGCGGGGAAGCTCCCCAACGGAGCCCATTTTATAATTGAAAAAAACGGAGACATTGTTTGCTTAACCCCACCCGTCTCGCTGGATGGTTTTAAGATTTCGTACAAGAAGGAAAATCACAAATGGCTGATCCGGCGTCATCAGGATGGAAATCCTGTTGCCCTGGGGGTAGAGAACGTTACTGACAGGAATGGTGATTTTACAGACCTTACCATCGAACAGATTGAATCAAATGCTAAGTTGGCGCGCTGGCTTCTGTGGATGGAGAACGGCAAAGTTGAATATTTGACAAGCCATCATCAGTTCAATGATGAAAAGGAATTTAACAGGATGCTGGAAGTGTTCTCTCTGACACATTATCAGAAAAGGTATCGTACGTTGGAGCGCAAGGATATTGGAGGGAAAAATCTTTTGAAAATAATTCAAAAAGTGGAAGCCGTAAATTATAGGATTAAGTCCCGATTTTCCATCAAGCATTAGCGGCGAGTGGTCTTATAAACCTTCCCTCACTCGTAAGAATAAATTCAATTAAATTACGCAATCAAATATTAAAACATGGTCAATCAATACATCACCGCCAACAAGGATCGCTTCCTCACAGAACTTTTTGACTTGCTCCGCATCCCATCCGTGAGCGCCGACAGCCGTCACAAGGGCGATGTGCGCAAGGCTGCAGAATACGTGGCTCAAAAATTAAAGGAGGCAGGCGCTGACAAAGTTGAATTGATGGAAACCAAAGGACATCCGATTGTCTTTGGGGAAAAGATCTCTGATCCCCAAAAACCAACGGTGCTTGTCTATGGTCATTACGACGTGCAACCACCCGATCCGCTCAACCTGTGGACCTCACCACCCTTTGAGCCAACCGTGAAAGACGGCAAGATTTATGCTCGCGGCGCTTGCGATGATAAAGGACAGGTGTACATGCACATCAAGGCGTTTGAGATCATGATGAAACAGAATCTGCTGAGTTGTAATATAAAATTCATGATTGAAGGTGAGGAGGAGGTAGGGTCTGAACATCTTGGCGAATTTGTAAAAGAAAATAAGTCAAAGCTCAAAGCAGATGTGATCTTAATTTCAGATACATCATTGATCTCCCTGGACCAGCCTTCCATTACGGCAGGCTTGCGCGGTCTTAGTTACATGGAAGTGGAAGTGACCGGACCCAACCGCGATCTGCACTCCGGTGTTTATGGAGGCGCTGTAGCCAATCCTGTAAATGTGTTGTGCGAAATGATCGCTTCCATGCATGATGAAGATGGACGCATAACCATTCCGGGTTTTTATGAGAATGTAGCCGAACTTTTGCCCGCTGAACGCAAGGCAATAAATAATGCACCCTTCGATCAGAATGAATACAACAGGGAACTCGGTATTGACGAAGCCCAAGGTGAAAAGGGTTATACTACGCTTGAGCGAACAGGTATCCGACCCACGCTTGATGTGAATGGCATCTGGGGTGGCTACACGGGTGAGGGTGCCAAAACCGTACTGCCGGCAAAAGGACACGCCAAGATTTCCATGCGCCTGGTGCCCAATCAAAACCCGCAGCAAATCACCGATTTATTTACAAAACATTTTATTTCGATTGCACCCAAGTCTGTAAAAATTAAGGTGATTGCCCACCATGGCGGCGAACCCGCTGTAACACCAACCGATTCAAAAGCATTCAAATCGGCAAGCAAGGCATTTGAAGAAGTGTGGGGCAAGACCCCAATACCCACACGTGATGGTGGTAGCATCCCCATCGTAGCGCTATTCAAAAAGGAACTCGGTCTCGACACGGTGCTTATGGGTTTTGGTCTGGACACCGACGCGCTGCATTCACCTAACGAACACTACGGCATCAAAAACTTCCTGATAGGCATTGAAACGATCGTTGCGTTTTACAAACACTTTGGGAAGAATGGGGTTTGATAGGTGGACCTACCTACAAAACATATTTGAAAAGCAAAAACCCCGGCCTGTGCCAGGGTTTCTTGTGTTTAGTGTTAGGAACGTGATCAATGGAACATGTTCCAGTTGATCAACATATTGAATTGTTTTTGCTTTATGGAACCACCGCTTTCTCCTTTTTTGAACTCTTCCTCCGTCAACACCTTAATAGGCTCAAATAACTTATCAGAAGTAAGTGTTGAATTTATTTTCTTCAGCTTATCATTCTTCAGTTGTTCAAATTTCTGACTGGCTCTCTTCAATTCTTCATCCAGACTTCCCACACGTTCAACTTGTGCATTCCCCGGCCGGCCCGGATAATTGGTCACCTGTCCATAAAGTTCGGAAATTTGCTCCGCCAGCTTTTCCTCTGTGTTGATATAGAAGTCACCACCACGGAAAACCAACGCATTGTTTTGATCTTCAACTTCCTTGATGAAAGGATTAACAAGCTTGCCCATCTTCGGATTTTTCTGGACTACAGTTTTTGCCTGTTTTGCCATTCCATCCTGTGCGGCATAGATGTAAGCCAAGTGCTCCGTTTGTTTATAGAGTTGCATCGTGGTTTCCTGCTGGGCTTTCCGGTCTTCAGCCGTATAAGGTGATTTGTCAGGATATTTTAACGTGAAACTGGTGAGATACTCATCCTTACCCTTGATGACTTTAACTTTGTATGTGCCAGCAGGCAGATTGGGACCGTTGAGCGTGCCGAACATAGCTTGAGGGTTTTCTGACGGGGCGGCCTTTGGCTTCTCCAGTGTAGCGGTCATCTCCACCACATTGATGCCTGCACTCTTACCAGCCGGTAACTCGCGCAGTAATGTTCCGTTTTGATCGTAAACTTCGATTGTCATTTTACCAAACGTGTGACGCTTGCTCATGAAGTACACAATCTTAGCCACGCTGCTCGGATTTTCACCCGAGTAGTTTCCATCACCTCCAAACCAGTTGCCACCCGCACCAGGGTCATTCAGCACGGTGGGTTTGAGATCAAAGAAATGAATAGGCTTGGTCATCACTTCAGGCGTTAATTGGCGGAGTGGTGAGATGTCGTCAATGATCATCAGGGCGCGTCCATGCGTGGCGAGTACGATCGCATCTTCTTTTGGATGCACAGCGATATCGTACACAGCAGTCTTAGGAACGTTATTTTCAAAGCGCGACCACTTCTTGCCGCCATCAATTGAAATATAAAGTCCAAATTCAGTGCCCGCATAAAGCAAGTTAGGATTGACACGATCTTCGCGAATGATAAACACATTACCCTCTAAGTCAGGCGTGACAATGGAAGCGAATGTTTTTCCCATATCAGTAGTCTTGTAGATATAGGGTTTCATGTCACCATTGCGGTGATTGTCAAAAGAAACATAGGCCGTATTGCGATCGAAGTGTCCTGTCTCGATGGAGGAACACCAGTTGCCGGCAGGCAAGCCGATCATGTTCTTTGTAACGTTCATCCAGGTGCTTCCCTGGTTTTCGGTTACTTGCAAATAGCCGTCATCTGTTCCTGCCCACACCACCTTTTCATCTTTGGGAGATTCGGCGATGTAATAAATTGTCGTGTTATTTTCAGCTGACGAGTTGTCGATGGACAGACCACCCGTGAGACTTTGGCGTTGGCGTTTGGGGTCGTTGCTTGTCAGGTCGGGCGAAATCCGTTTCCAGGTATCACCTTTGTCTTCAGACATAAACAGGAATTGTGCGCCTGCGTAAATCCTGTCGGGTTTGTTAGGGCTCTGAACGATGGGTGTGTTCCAGTTGAAACGAAGTTTTGGTCCGCCTTTTTCCGGATACGGCTTAATGTCCTTGGCAATACCGGTCTTCTTATTATAGCGTCCCATGTGACCACCCTGATACTCGGCATACACAATATCATTGTCGGTGGGATGTGGAAAAGACCAGAAGCCATCTCCGCCATAGGTAACATCCCAATCTTTGTTGGTAATTCCTCCGGGCTTTTGTGATGGCCCGAACCAGGAGCCGTTATCTTGTAATCCGCCATACACATTGAAAGGCGTTTCATTGTCAACCGCAACGTGATAAAATTGCCCCACTGGAAGATTCATCCACATCTTGAATGTGTAGGCTTGGTCGAGAGACTCGTAAACGCCACCATCGGTTCCAAGTAAAATGTGATTTGAGTTATGCGGATCAATCCAGGCGGCATGCACATCGGAGTGTACACTTCCAATCGCCCTGAATTTTTTTCCGCCATCCGTGCTGATAATGGGCGTGAAGGCACACTTCACCAAAATACTGTCATACTTAGGATCAACGACAATGCGTGAAAAATAAAACGGACGCACGCCATTATTGAAATCGCTGTTAACCAATTTCCAGTTGGCGCCGGCATCCGAAGACTTGAACAGCCCTTTTTGATCTTTTGCTTCCACGCTGGCATAGAGAACATTGGGATTGGAGGGAGCGGCGGCGATTCCAATACGCCCCAACATAGTTTTTGGCAGACCATTGTGAATTTTATTCCAGGTAGTTCCGCCGTCGGTGGTCTTATAAAGTCCGCTAGTGCCGGTAAATCCTGAATCAAAAAAATCAGGATATCGGCGGTGGCTCCACATCGCAGCATAAAGGATGTTTGGATTCTTTGGATCGATTTCCAAGTCAGCACAACCCGTATTTTCGTCGATGTATAAAACCTTATTCCAGGACTTGCCGCCGTCGGTGGTTTTGAATACTCCACGTTCCGCATTGGCATTCCAGAGATGACCCTGTGCGCCGACATAAACCGTGTTACCGTCTTTCGGATGGATGATAATGTCACTGATATGTTCCGAGTCTTTTAGTCCCATAAAGTCCCAGGAGGTACCACCATTTACTGTTTTGTAAAGTCCAGTACCAATACCAACACTGTTGCGTACCCAAGGCTCACCGGTTCCCACCCACACCGTGTCGGGATGGTTTTGATCCAGGGTTACTTTTCCAATGGACATGGTGTAGTCATCGAACACGGGCCGGAAGTTGGCGCCCGCGCTCACGGATTTCCACACGCCACCGCCCGCTGTGCCGACATAGATGATGGTTGGCTTCCGGTTAACAACCTCAATGTCTGCAATGCGTCCACTCATGGTAGCTGGGCCGATGTGGCGGGCGCGGAGGCCGCCTAACAAAGATTTACCTGACATTTCACTTTGGGCATTTATCTCGGCGGAAAAACACGCGCAGATAATTAGTAGGAGTATTTTATTTTTCATGGTATTCGGGTGAAATAAAAAGAGACCGCTTGTGCAGTCTCTTTTATTTAGTTTGAAATCTATTTTTTAGGAAAAGCAAAAATGCTATCATCAGAAATATCGTTGAGTGTTATTTTCTCGATGGTTATCTTAGAGGCGGATTGG
>JANYKP010000265.1 GCA_025358195.1 Cyclobacteriaceae bacterium | reverse complement strand
TAAACCCGTGGCAATTTTGTCCAGAAAACAGGATTTGCGATACCATTAAAACCTTATACTTTTAGTCAATGTCCGCGAAAATAAAACTCTCTGAATTAGTCGAGGAAATTCAGAACACCATCCAAGACCGCTTCGAAGGAGAAACGTTTTGGATTACCGCTCAAATCACCGATGTAAAAAAACAAGCGGGAGCCAGAAGATGCTATCTGAAATTCATTGAGAAGGAAAATAATTTAATCACTACCGAAATTCGGGGAGTTTTTTGGTCCACCTATTACAATCAACTGGAGGATTTTGAAAAATTCACGAAACAGAGCTTCGCTGATGGAATAGAAATCACGTGCAATGTCCGGGTCAAGTTTCATCCAAAATTCGGATTTAGCCTGGAGGTGCTCCAAATTGATTTTGCGTACACCCTGGGAACGCTCGAGATTGAAAGACAACAAACCCTGGACCGTCTTCTGAAAGAAAATCCGAAAACCATCCGATTGGTGGATGGATTTTACCGCACCTTTAATAATTGTCTACCCCTTCCACTGGTTATTCAGCACATCGCTTTGATCACAGCTCCAAATTCTGATGGTCAACGGGACTTCCGGCAGGAGCTGGAAAAAAACAAGCATGGTTATGCATTTTCCATACGGGAATTCCTGACACCCATACAAGGTGACACGGCACATCAACTTATTTTACAGCAGTTACTACTGATTGAACAGGGAAAACAAAATTTTGACGTGGTGGTTATTGTCAGGGGTGGCGGCTCCCAGACTGATTTTAAACCGTTCGATGACTATGAACTTTCAAGGTGCGTTGCAGCATTTCCCATTCCGGTCATTACGGGCATTGGGCACGATCGAAATACCAGCATTGTCGATATGATGTCGCGACAGCAAAAAACTCCTACCAAAGTAGCATCCCTCCTGGTCGATCACAACGTTGAATTTGAGAACAGGCTCCTTGCTTTGAAAGACCGGCTTTTTGACGCTGTAAGGGAACTCATTCAAATAGCCAAAAATGATTTAAAAGAGATGAGGCGACTGGTAAAAATGTCAAGCCCTGACACGATCCTGAATAAAGGTTTCGCCATCCTCCTCCTCCACGACAAAATTGTAACGGATCCGAAAGACATAAAGGAAAATTCACCGCTACAGGCCGTTTTGAAAAATGAAATAATTCACAGCACCGTAACTAAAAAGACGAAAAAATGAAAACTGATTTGACCTACGATGACGCCTATTCTCAGCTTGAAAAGCTTGTTGCTCAAATCGAAGATGACAGCATTCAGCTCGACACGTTGGCAGAGAAAGTAAAACAAGCGAATGAGTTAATTATAATGTGTGAATTAAAACTTCACAAAATTGAGTCCGATGTAGACAAGGCTGCCGCGAAATAATAATTGATGAAGTTCGTCAACGGGTCCATCAGCGACCAATTGTTTGTTGTGTTTTAAGAATGATCCATTTCATTCATCGCAGCAAGTTTCCCGTACCAAAGAGAATAACAAACAACAAAGTAGAAAGCGCCATTTGCTTAAGGTAAGGATCCAATGCTTCCGAAGGTTTTTCTGCCACCGCTATTCCAATCCGGATGAACAATGGAACTGTGAGCAAAAATAGAAACTGAAAAAGGTTCTGGTAATTTAATGATGCGTAAACGATCGCAGCGGACAATCCTGCTACCAATAAAAACCAATGGTAGCGGACAGCATTTTCCTTTCCGATCCGCACGGGTATTGAATATTTTCCGGCGGCTTTATCCGATTCAATAACGCGGATGTTGTTGATGTTCAATACGGCTATTGAAAACACCCCGCAGCTGAGGGCGGGTAAAATGGTGAATCCGTCGATTTCCTTGGTAAATAAATAAAGCGAGCCCATCACGCCCACCAATCCAAAAAAAATCAGCACTGAAATATCCCCCCATCCTGCGTAACCGTACGGTTTTTTGCCGACCGTGTAGGCAACGGCCGCAGCGATGCACATAAGTCCAAGCCCGAAGAAGAAAAGAAGAGAATTCCAATCGATTCCAAAGGCAACCAGTAGCAGGTAAATGCCACTGGCAAGGCAAAGAATAGAAAAAAGGATAACGGCATTTTTCATCTGACCCACGGCGATGGCTCCCGACTGCACGGTGCGTTTCGGGCCTTTACGCTCAGCATGGTCCGCACCATTTACATAGTCACCATAGTCATTAGCCAGGTTGGAAAGTATTTGTAAAAGAATGGTGGTAAGACAGCATAAGGCAAAGATCAACGTGCTGAATTTTCCGGCCGCGGCAGCAAGAAATCCCGCCATGCCGATACTGGAAAGGGCCAACGGCAGCGTCCGAAGTCGGAATGCATGAATCCAGGATTTAATTTCCATTGATTACAATAAAACGGGATTCGTTTTTATCTTTTTAGCAGGCGATCAACCGAATAACGTCCCGGGCCGGCTAAAAACAATGCAATGTAAGGCACTAAAAATAAAATTGCATGTTCCTTGACGCCCAATCCATCTTTCGCATGGATGATGAAAATCGCCACCAGCATAAGGAACATGAGCGGGATAAGAACGACCCGGCTGAAGAGTCCAATCAGCAGAAATGCGGAGCAAAACACTTCAGCAAAAATGGTCAACAGTAGTGAAACCGGATGACTCACACCCAACGGATCCGGAAATGTTGCGGCTTTTTCAGAATAACCGATGAATTTTGGCCAGCCGTGAGTCATCATTAACATAGCCATTGTGATGCGCAATAATAATAACCCAAGATCCAATGCATAGGGTTTTGTATTCCAAAGTCGTCTCAACATAGTTATTGTAAAATTTTATCCATGATTTCCTTATCCATGGGCTTCACCTTTGGAAGGTAAAAGGCTAGCACCTCTCCGTTGGGACTTATCAAATACTTACAAAAATTCCAGGAGGGCGATTCACCCGTCTTCGCCTCCAGCCATTTATACAGCGGTGCCTTGTCGCTGCCTTTCACCGATATCTTTTCAAACATAGGGAACTTCACACCGTAGTTCCTTTCGCAGAATGTGGCGATCTCTTCGTTGGTGCTTGGCTCCTGCCACAGGAAATTATTGGCCGGGAACCCAAGCACTGCAACTTTATTACCAAACTGCTCATGCAATTTTTCAAGATCGGCGTATTGCGGAGTGTAGCCACACTTGGATGCGGTGTTCACGATCAACATATACTTTCCTCTGTATTGCGATAAGTCAATTTCCATGCCTTCTAGTGATTTTACTTTAAAATCATAAATGGAGCCGGAGATTGGTTCCTTTTTGGCGGAGCTTAACTTTCTCGAAATAAATGCTGCGATACCCATAATGATCAATAATCCAAATAAAATTCGTTTATAGTTCATCGGTAATTTCCTTTGACATCGGGTTTACTGACGTCTTGAAAAACTTAACGGTTCCGTCCGCCTTTATCAAATACTTGCAAAAGTTCCAACCGGGCTCTTTACCCGTCTGTTCCTTTAGCCAGGCGTACAATGGATGCTGATCGCTGCCCTTCACGGAAATCTTTTCAAAAAGTTGGAATGTTACGCCATAATTTTTTTGACAGAATGAAACGATTTCCGTATTGCTGCCGGGTTCTTGTCCGCCAAAGTTATTGGCTGGGAATCCGAGGATAATCACCTTGTTACCCAGTGTTTCATGTAGTTTTTGCAGGTCGGCATATTGCGGCGTATAACCGCACTCGGATGCCGTGTTGACGATCAAAATGTTTTTGCCCTTGAATTGGGAGAAATCGATCACCTTGCCATCGATGGCATTTAGCTTGAAATCGAAAAAGGATACTGGAGCTACTGTCATGGCGAAGAGAATTAAAATGAGGGTAATTTTCATGCGAAATGGATTTTAAAGGATAACAATGGATTCAATGCGAATGTTCAAAATCCATTTATTTCTGAATAGTTGATTCAATACGCGCCTTCAATGCGGTGGCTTTCGCAATCATTTCTGTGTAGCTCTCAATACTATCGTTTAATTGTCCCAGGGCCATGAGTAGATTGTTGCGGGTCTGCACTTTTTCTACAACGCTCGCATCAATTATTTGCCGCGTGGAAAAATCACAGTAGGGAGAAAAGTACGTATAAAATTGAAACAGTATATCCGTATAAACCTTGTCAAAGCGCTCGACCGACTGGTATTGTTTGTAATATTCTGTAATCTGGCTGCGAATCGCGCGATCTCCTAATGCGCTGAATCCATTACTGGCAAGCAAGGTTGAATATGTATCCTGATTCCCATTAAACGTATCGAACCAGATGGTCTCTACGATAACGATACCCAAAGAATCAGCGGTAGGTTCAGGTTGTTGCAGTTTCCTCAGGTAGCCCGCGACCAGCTTATGGTCGGACCGTAGATTCTCCAGATTCTCGTTGCATTCGCTGACGTCCTTATCAAGGTCAGTAAGCATGCTTTCCAAATAAAACTTTTCGAGTGATTGCTGGTCAGACTCTAGTTTCAGGTTGTTCAATTGAAAGGCAATAGATACCCCCAGGATGACAATCAGAAGATCAAAAACCTTGTTGATAAACAAATCACCCCAGCGGAAAGCCTGCTTCTTTTTCACTTTATCATCTTTCATATCAATCGATTCCTTTAACGTTAACTCTTTCTCCATGATGAAATTCAGGAATTCCTTGCCATTCAACATTTTCCGGTTCTCACGCACCAAATGATAACCGCTTCGTTCAAAGAAGGGTCGTGCGGTAATGCTAACTTCTGCGGTAGCAGTTTTGGTGTCGCTCTCCCTTAATTTTTTTTCCAGTTTCTTGAGCAAGCTCGTTGCGATCCCCTGCCGCTGGTGGTCCTTGTGCACATACAACATGTCGACGGTCGAAAGCTCGTTTTCAAGGTTTCCAAACCCAACGATCTTTCCCTCAAATTCAGCTACAAGCGTTTTGGAAGTCTTAAATCGCGCACGCCACTTTTTAAGGTCGGGAAGGGCTGGCGCCCAGGCATCAAGCTGCTCTTGCGGATAGTCCTTACTATTGATGCTGTGGACCGTTTCATGAAACAGACTTACAAGGCTCGCCGTGTCCTCCCCCGAAAACTTCCGAACTGTTACCTTCATTATTACCAATTATCTTTTTCACCAATCATTGCCAGCGCTCCAAATCCAACACCTACCAACCAGAACCCAGAAACTAGAACCCAGCAGCCAATTTTACATTCTCTCAGGCATCCTGATCCCCAACAGCCCCATTGACTTCTTCAGCACATCCGCCACCACCTGCGAGAGCGCCACCCGGAATTTTAGCTTAGCCGGATCACTTTCATTAAAAATCGGAATGGATTGGTAAAACTGGTTGTATTCTTTTGCTAATTCAAAAGCATAATTGGCCACAACCGCCGGCGAATACTCGCGTGCAGCTTCTTCCAATTTATTCATGTAATAGTGGATCATAAAGATCACTTCACGCTCAGCCGGTTCCATGGATGTTATACCCTGGATCGCCGGTTGAATATTCAGCGTCTCAGCTTTACGAATGATAGATCGAATACGCGCATACGTATATTGAATGAACGGCCCCGTGTGCCCCTGCAACTGGATTGATTCGGCTGGGTCGAAAAGCATCCGTTTCTTGGGATCGACTTTCAACAGGAAAAATTTCAACGCACCCATGCCGATCATTTCGGAGAGATTTTCAAATTCGCTATCCGTCATCTCATCAATCTTACCCAGTTCTTTTGTCTGCCGGGCCGCCTCTTCTACCATCTCTTGCATCAGGTCATCCGCATCCACCACGGTGCCCTCTCTACTCTTCATTTTCCCGGTTGGCAAATCCACCATTCCGTAGGAAAGATGATAGCACTCCTTCGCCCAGGAATATCCCAGCTTGGCAAGGATTAAAAACAAGACCTTAAAGTGATATTCCTGTTCATTGCCAACCGTGTACACCTGTTTTTCTATTTTTGGGAAATCGCGGAAGCGCAAAATGGCGGTACCGAAATCCTGGGTCATATACACGGAGGTACCGTCTGATCGAAGTAAAACTTTTTGGTCCAATCCATCCGCTGTCAAGTCCACCCATACGGAACCATCTTCTTTTTTAAAAAATATTCCCTTGTCCAGGCCGCGCAGCACTTCGTCTTTTCCGAGCAAATAGGTTTTGGATTCGTAGTACAACCTTTCAAAGTCAACGCCCATGCGGTGGTAGGTCACCGAGAAGCCTTCGTACACCCAGCCATTCATCATCTTCCAGATTGAAAGCGTTTCCGGATCCTTTTGTTCCCATTTCTGAAGCATTTCCACTGCCAGTTTCATGATAGGAGCTTCTTTCTCTGCAGTTTCCTTACTGTTTCCTTTTTGTTCAAGCTCGCTGATCTGCGCTTTGAACACCTTGTCAAACTCAACATAGTATTTACCCACCAGCTTATCACCCTTCAGTCCGCTGCTTTGAAGAGTCGCTCCATTGCCAAACAATTTCCACGCAGCCATGGACTTGCAGATATGAATACCCCGGTCGTTGATGATTTGTACTTTGTGGACATTGTAGCCAATGGATTTATAAATCTCTGCCACGCTCCAGCCCAGGAAATTATTACGCAAGTGGCCAAGATGGAGTGGTTTGTTGGTGTTGGGCGATGAGTACTCCACCATGATTTCTTTGCCGTTGGAAGGACGTTCTCCAAATTTTTTATCAGCGTGAATTGACCGAAAAACTTCTAGCCATACCGTATCCCCTATAACGAGATTTAAAAAACCCTTTACCACATTGTAGCGGCTCACAATACCCGAGTTGGCAACCAGATGATCTCCGATTAGTCTGGCGGTCTCTTCCGGTCCTTTCCTTGAAATTTTAGCCAACGGAAAACACACCAGCGTATGCGACCCTTCAAACTCTTTGTTGGTGGGTTGGAGTTGAGGATTGTCGATCTGCTGATTGAATACAGCGAAAACCGCTTTTTGTATTTGGGTGCGAAGTAGCGAGTCTAGATTCATTAAGCGATGAGTTTTGGGCCTCATCCCCGGCCCTTCTCCGGAGGAGAAGGGAGGAGTTTAGCCCTCTCCTCCGGAGAGGGTTGGGTGAGGCCTACATATCTAAAATATAGGCAAACATCAACGGGGCCACGATCGTTGCGTCACTCTCCACGATAAACTTGGGTGTCTCAATACTAAGCTTTCCCCAGGTGATTTTTTCATTCGGTACGGCGCCAGAGTACGAACCATAGCTGGTAGTGGAGTCACTGATCTGACAAAAATAGCTCCAATATGGAACGCCATCACGCTGCAAGTCCTGATGAAGCATCGGGACCACGCAAATCGGAAAGTCACCGGCAATGCCTCCTCCAATCTGGAAAAAGCCTATGCCATCTTTGCCTGAATTGTTGGTGTACCAATCTGCCAGCCAAACCATATATTCAATACCCGATTTCATGGTAGACGCTTTCAATTCACCCGTTACACAGTAGGAAGCAAAAATATTTCCCATCGTAGAATCTTCCCAGCCAGGAACCACCATCGGCATGTTCTTCTCAGCGGCCGCGATCATCCATGAATTCTTCGGATCGATCTCGTAGTACTGCTTCAGGTCACCGCTGTTGATCATACGGAACATAAACTCATGCGGGAAAAGCCGTTCACCTTTGTCCTCGGCATCTTTCCATACTTTAAATAAATGTTTCTGCAGCCTTCTGAATGCCTCCTCTTCCGGAATACAGGTGTCGGTAACGCGGTTCAAATGCTTTTGCAAAAGGTCCCACTCCTGCTCCGGAGTAAGATCGCGGTAGTTTGGTATCCTACGGTAATGCGAGTGGGCCACCAGGTTCATTATGTCTTCTTCCAGGTTAGCGCCTGTACAAGAGATGATCTGCACTTTATGCTGGCGTATCATTTCGGCAAAGCTGATGCCTAATTCGCCTGTACTCATGGCGCCCGCCAACGTTACCATCATTTTTTTACCATCCGCAATATGTTTTTTATAGGCCTTTGCTGCGTCCACCATGGCAGCGGCATTGAAATGCAGGTAATGTTTTTCGATGAAAGCAGAGATCGGTCGGTTTTGGCTCATGATCGTTGTGGTCTGAAAATTTTGGGGCGAAAATACAAATAAGTTCCCGGTTAGAAGCTGAAGGTTGCAAGTTTCGGATGTAAGTTTTTTAGTGTGGGGAATCGTAAAATCTATGAAATACGATCTTACAAACTTCAAATAATATTACCTTTCACGATGAAACAAACGTTACTCTCGTGGATTTTTTTAGTTGTCAGTTTGCTGGTCCAGGCTCAACCGACCGATACTACAAAACTGATTGACGGACTTTTTACACAATGGCACAACGCAACTCCAGGTGGATCGATTGCCATTTCACGTGACGACAAAATCCTATACACTAAAGCCTTCGGCCTGGCAGATCTCGAACACAATGCCCCCAACACTACCGAAACCATATTTGAAGGTGGCTCGATATCCAAACAATTCACCGCTATCTCGATTTTGCTGCTGGCGCAGGAGGGCAAACTATCCTTACAGGATGACGTGCGCAAGTACATTCCCGAATTCCCTAAATATGAGGCTCCCATCACCATCCAACACTTACTCAATCACACCAGCGGGCTGAAGGATTGGGGATCTATCGGAGCGCTGGCGGGCTGGCCACGAACCACGCGCGTCTACACGCAAGAATTGGCACTCGAGATTATGAGCAAACAAAAATCTTTGAACTTCACCCCAGGTTCTGAGTATTCTTATAGCAATTCAAATTATTCTTCACTCGTAACAGTTGTAGAGCGCGTTTCCAAACAATCCCTTGCAGAATTTACCCGAACCCGACTGTTTGAACCTCTTGGTATGATCAACACCGGGTGGCGAAATAATTTTCGCGAAGTCATCCCGCACCGGGCGATTGCTTATTCTAAATCCACTCAAGGCTTCAATCAGAATATGCCTTTCGAAAATATTTACGGTCATGGCGGCTTGCTCACTACTACGGGTGACCTTTTGAAATGGAATAAGGTCCTGCTGACACACCAAATAGGCGGCGATCAACTTGGGACCTTGAGACTTCAAAAGGGCAGGTTAAACAGCGGAAAAGAAATCAAGTATGCAGCAGGCTTGTTTATCGACCACCTCAACGGCTTTGTCGAGATTCAACATAGCGGGGCTACTGCAGGGTACCGTGCCTGGCTCGCCTACTATCCACAAAAAAAATTGTCGGTGGTAATCCTCAGTAACGATGCTTCATTCAGTGCCGATGGCAGCGGAAGAAAAATAGCCGAGCTATACCTAGGTAAAAAAAATTTGGATTCTAAAGAGCCTGCTTTTATCAAC
>JANYKP010000433.1 GCA_025358195.1 Cyclobacteriaceae bacterium | reverse complement strand
GGCAAGGGAACAATCGGTATTGAAGTGCCTAATAAAAACCGTGAGATGGTCAGCATACGATCGGTGCTGTCATCGGCGGCTTTTCAAAAAACCGACAAGGAATTACCGGTCGCGTTAGGTAAGACAATTTCGAATGAGGTGTTAGTCATCGACCTGGCCAAGATGCCGCACCTGCTTGTCGCGGGGGCCACCGGCCAGGGAAAGTCGGTGGGATTGAATGTGATCCTTGCTTCGCTTTTGTATAAGCGCCACCCCAGCCAGTTGAAGTTTGTATTGGTCGATCCGAAAAAAGTCGAGATGTCGCTTTTCAGCAAGATCGAGCGGCATTATTTAGCGAAGCTCCCCAACAGTGAAGAGGCCATCATCACCGATACACGCAAAGTGGTGCACACCCTGAATTCACTTTGTATAGAAATGGAAAACCGCTACGAGATAATGAAGGATGCGGGCGCAAAGAATATCAAAGAGTACAATGTGAAATTCGTTTCGCGCAAGCTGAATCCGAAAGAAGGCCATCGCTTTCTTCCGTACATCGTGCTGGTAATTGATGAGTTGGCCGACTTGATGATGACGGCTGGCAAGGAAGTGGAAACGCCGATTGCGCGACTGGCACAATTAGCGAGAGCGATTGGAATACATTTGGTGTTGGCTACCCAACGCCCCTCGGTGAATGTGATCACCGGTGTAATCAAAGCGAACTTCCCCGCGCGTTTGTCTTTCCGTGTAATGTCAAAAATTGACTCCCGCACCATCCTGGATACAGGTGGCGCTGATCAATTGGTGGGAATGGGGGATATGCTGCTCTCCGCGGGCTCCGATATCATCCGCCTCCAAAGCCCCTTTGTAGATACACCGGAGATTGAAAAGATATGTGATTACATTGGTGCACAGCGCGGATATGATTCTGCGTATTTATTGCCGGAGTTTGAGGGCGATGAAGAGAACGGTGCCAGCGATGTCGACCTCGCCGATCGTGACGCCTTGTTCGAGGATGCGGCCAGGTTGATTGTCGGACATCAACAGGGAAGCACCTCCCTGATCCAACGGAAATTAAAACTAGGCTATAACCGCGCGGGACGGCTGATCGATCAGTTGGAAGCCGCCGGCATTGTTGGACCTTTTGAAGGATCCAAAGCCCGCGAGGTATTAATTAAGGATGAAATGAGTTTGGAACAATTATTGAGCAGTCTCAAAGAAAAGCACGGGCAATAATTAAATTTGCCAGCCCATTTCAACAAAATCTGCGCCCATTCATGAAAAAACTATTTTTTCTTACTCTTTTCTCAAGTTTTGCCGGTGGACTTTTTGCCCAGTATGATCCAAAAGCCCTTGAAATACTGGAGGCGATGGCTAAAAAATACAGGCTGATCCCATCTTTTGAGGCGAACTTTTCCTACACACTTACAAATGAGGTGGAGAAAATCAACGAAGAGTTTAAGGGAAAAATGACAGTGAAGGGTGATAAATACAAACTGACCCTTCCGGAACAGGAAGTCGTTAATAACGGTACGACGCTATGGACTTACCTTCCGGATGCCAAAGAAGTGAACATCGACAACTTTGATCCAACGTCCGATGATCTCAATCCTTCAAAATTTTATGAGATTTATAAGAAAGGTTACAAGTATTTGTACCTGGAGGATAAAACGGAGGGAGGCGTTATGTGTGAAGTGGTGGATCTCGTACCCGAAAAGAAGGATGCACAATATTTTAAAGTAAGAATGAATATTGTTAAGAAAGACAAGAGCGTTCAAAGCTGGGTTATGTTTGACAAAGCCGGAAACCGGTATAAATATCTGATCACGAAATTCAACGCGACGGTAAAAGTGGATGACAGCTTTTTTACGTTTGATGTAAAGAAATACCCAGGTGTAGAAGTGATTGATCTTCGGTAAGAATTGCCATGGCCTTAAGGCCGGGGCAATTGACAACCCGACAAAGCTCCCCCATGACGCGTCCCCAGCTCGTTGCGCAAATAAAAAAGAAGAAATCCTATCTCTGCGTCGGACTCGACACCGACCTGGCAAAAATTCCCCAACATCTGCTGGGAGGACCTGACCCGGTATTTGAATTCAACAAACAGATTATTGACGCCACCCATGAATACTGTGTGGCCTACAAACCCAACCTGGCTTTTTATGAAGCGCTCGGGCCGAAAGGGTGGGAGAGTTTGCAGAAAACCGTTGACTACATTCCAAAAGATATTTTCAAAATTGCCGATGCCAAGCGTGGTGATATTGGAAATACTTCATCACTCTATGCCAAAGCATTTTTCGAGCAAATGAACTTTGACGCGCTGACGGTGGCCCCTTACATGGGTGGAGATTCAGTGAAACCGTTTTTAGCGTTTAAAAATAAGTGGGTGATTCTACTGGCGCACACCTCTAATCCGGGGAACTCCGACTTCCAACTGCTGGAATCACAATCCACCGGGCGGAAGTTATACGAAGAAGTGATCATGAAATCACAGCAATGGGGCACACCCGATAACCTCATGTATGTGGTAGGCGCCACCCGTGCGGATAAAATCGGGGAGATTAGAAAGTGCGCGCCTGAGCACTTTTTCCTGGTTCCAGGCATTGGCGCGCAGGGTGGAGATCTGGAGCAAGTGTCGAGATTTGGCATGAATAAGGAGTGTGGCCTGTTGGTTAATTCATCCCGGGGGATCATTTACAATTCATCAGGAAAAGATTTTGCAACTGCCGCAGGAAAAGAAGCAAAAAAATTGAAATTGGAGATGAGTCAGTATTTGGACAGCCTTCTGCCCGCTGGCTCTTAATCTCCAATTTCAACGTATGCAGGAATCGTTTCTCCATTACCTCTGGCAAATGCAGTACTTTAATAAAAAAGAATTGCTAACCACTGAAGGGGAGACAATCGAAATTTTTAATCCCGGCATTCTGAACACCGATGCCGGCCCTGACTTTGCAAATGCACGGATAAAGATCGGTCCAATCGCCTGGGTAGGGAGCGTTGAAATCCATTTGCATTCCTCCGGTTGGCTAGACCATCATCATGATCAGGACAGGAGTTATGACAATGTGATCCTTCACGTCGTGTGGCAGCATGACAAGGTCATAACCCGGAATGATAAAACTCCGCTACCTACCCTCGAACTAAAAGGCCGCGTGGACGCAGCATTGATCAATACCTACCGTCAGCTCATCAATAGCTCTTTTTCCATTCCTTGCCAGCGGTCGTTGCCGGGCGTTGATCACCTTATAAAACTCTCCGTGTTGGAAAAAGCGCTGATGCAGCGTCTGGAGAGAAAGGCGGAGGAAGTTCAGACGCTTTACAAGCAAAATCGAAATAATTGGGAAGAGACGTTTTATCAATTACTGGCGCGTAACTTTGGTTTTAAAATCAATGCAGAACCTTTTTTTCAATTGGCCCGGTTGCTTCCACTAAAACTTCTGCTTAAGCAGGCCGACAAACAGGAACAGGTCGAGGCCATGCTATTTGGGCAGGCTGGATTCCTGGACGTTTCAAAAGGTGATGACTACTATTTGAAATTGAGGCGTGAGCATCGGCTGCTGGCTCAAAAGTATTCACTACTGCAAAACAAGATGTCAAAGGCTCAGTGGCGTTTCCTGCGATTGCGGCCCGCCAATTTCCCTTCCCTCAGGCTGGCCCAGCTCGGATCCATTCTTCATCATCGTCAAAATATTTTTTCTGCCGTTTTGGAATGTGAGGACGTAAAATCACTCATCCAACTGTTCACGGTGCCTCCCTCTTCCTATTGGCTCAGCCATTATCAATTTACGAAGAGGGCGAAAAGCGCAGAACATGAGCTGGGAAGGTCTAGTATAGAAAACATCATTATCAATACCGTAGTCCCGGTATGGGCTGCGTATGGAAAACTGTCGGATGAGCAGTCTTACGTCGACCGGGCGGTTCAGGTGCTGCAACAGCTTCCTGGGGAAGAAAACAAGATTACGCGTTCCTGGAAAAATATCGGTATGACAACTCAAACGGCTTTTGACTCGCAGGCACTGATAGAGCTGTACAATAGCTTTTGCCAACAGAAAAGTTGTCTGAACTGCGCCATCGGCGCCTCGTTAATGCGTCCTTCATCATGATGGCAGCACTTACAATCCTGATTGATCTTTCGGTCCTGTGTGGTGTGGCGTGGTGGGTTTACAAGAAACAACCGGCACCGATCAAAACTTTTTACTGGCCCGCGTTGGGGCTCAAGTTGCTGGCGGGCGTTGCTGTGGGCTGGGTGTACTTCTATCACTACGGACAAGGCGATACCATTTCATATTGGCAGGATGGAAAGTCGCTGGCCGAAAAAATCATGTCCGATCCAGGAGGCGTATGGAATTTCTACTGGGATGAAAATCCAGACAGGCAGCTTATGGCCGGAATGATCCATGACAAGCCGCGATCACTTTTCTTTGTAAAAATCGCAGGTGTTCTCGCATTTATTTGCGGTGGTAATTATTGGATGATGTCGGGAATTATTTCGTTCATTTCCTTTTTGGGGGCCTGGTATTTATTTAGCCAGATTTCACATGGCCTTCCCTCGTCCCGGCAAGCCGCCGCCATTTCATTTTTATTTTACCCGTCGGTGGTCTTTTGGTCTTCGGGAATCATCAAAGAGAGCTTGGGCCTCGGCGCATTGTTTTTACTTGCAGGCGTTTTCCTAAAATTCATTACACATGAAAAAATTAATTCATGGGAGTGGATTGTAGGCCTTCTCTCACTATGGATTGGCTGGAACCTTAAGTATTATTGGATGGGCGTCCTGATGCCGGTCGTTATTACCACAGTTGTAGTTAACCTGTTGAAACGGGGACGGCCTGTGATGGCCCGTTTTGAATTATTCATCTGGACAGGGCTCTTCGTAATTTTTTTATTGATAGCCACCGGCATTCACCCCAACTTTTATCCTCATCGATTTTTGGAAGTCATCGTGCGGAATAACGAGGAGTTCATGACTTTGACAGATCCGAAAAATGTTATTCAGTATAATAACTTGCAGCCGACGGCATCCAGTGTCATGGCGAATTCACCCCAAGCCCTCGTGGCCGGACTTTTTCGACCCTTTGTTTG
>JANYKP010000208.1 GCA_025358195.1 Cyclobacteriaceae bacterium | reverse complement strand
AACCGATTGAGGCAGAGACTTTTCATACTCGCATCACCAGTAAGTATTATGGGGATGCATATGCCAAGCCATCAAAATAAAAGGTGATCGGTAATCGGTGTGATTACTGATCACCGGTTACCCTTCACAGATACCCCCAGTCATTATACTAGACCTTCATCGTTCCGATCTCGTCCAGGCACACCTTTATTTCCTCCTCCGTATTGATCATACACGGTGTGAGCCGCACATACACGGTCTTATAGGGCGAGGTATTGCCAATAATATTTTTTGCTAGGAGTCTTTTTACAACCTCCTCGGGTTTCACTCCGCTCACTTCAAAGCAATTGATGCCGGCAGATAACCCGGGGTCGACCGGCGTGTGCAGTTTCACGTGCTTCATTTCTTTTAATCCTTCTTTTAACCGGCTGTTCAAGTAATGTGTGCGTTCTTCGATTTTGTCCTTTCCAATTCTCATGTGAAAATCGAATGCTTCGTTCAGGGCCCAGCGGTGTTCAAAGGAATGAAAACCTCCGGGAGAATGCAGATCGCTTGGCGTTATTTTACTTTCCGGCTCCAGGCCCAGCCAGGCAGCATAGGCAATGCTGAAAGCAGGAATCGTAGGTACTACCATGTGCCATGCGTCACTTTTTCCCCACAGAATCCCTGTACCGCGGGGACCAAAAATCCATTTGTGTGTACCTGCAGCAAAAAAGTCACAACCCAGGTCCTCCATGCTTACATTTTCAATACCAAACCCATGCACGCCGTCTACACAGAAAAAAATTCTGTTCGCAGGGGTTCGTTGCGCATTTGCTTTTTTTATTGCATCGGCCATCTGGCGGATTGGCAACTTTATTCCCGTGCTTGAGTGTACCCACGTGACGGCAATAATTCTTGTCTTAGGTGTGATGGCCTTCACCATCGTCCCAACGATTTCATCAACCGACGCAATAGCGGATTCTTTGAAAAGCGAAATCCTCCGGATCGTCGCTTTGTTTTTCTGAGCGGCAAACTCCAGGGATTTCTCAGTGGAGTAATGATCGTGTGTTGTGGTGAGGATCTCGTCACCCTCTTTTAATTTGAAGCCTGTGTACAAGATGCCCAGGCCCATCGTAGTGCTATCGGTGAGAATAACTTCATCCGGGCTAGTCTTCAAGTAGGTTGCCGCGGCCTGGCGCACTTTGATTTCCATGGATATCCAATTCTCCTCCCAGTATTCGACCGGATTTTCATCCAGCTTATCCCGATGTTTTTCAATGGCGTCGCGAATCCATTTGGGATGGGATGCCAGCAGCATGGGTGACATGTGTATTTTTCCAGGATCAAACCGGAACTGACTCCGGATTCCTGCCCAGGTATCCAGCGAAATGGCAGTTGGTGTTGCCGAGCTGGTGAGAGCGGGCAGAACAAGTGTGGCGCCGAGAGCAATGCCCGACCTGTTTAAAAAACTTCGTCTATCCATAGCTTTTTAAGGTGAACACGAAGGTAACTTTTTTCAGAGAAACTCATATTCGCGATCCAACCGACTTCAATTCTTTGGGCTAAAGCCCTTTGACATTATCCCAAATTGCCGCGGCCTTAAGGCCGTGGCAATTTGGGTATCGGAAATTTTTGTTAAAGAAGTGATCGCAGCAGTTTTAATTGAAATTCAAAGCGACTCGCAGATCTTGTTCCGTAAGTGGCTTTGAAAGATAAACCGTGATTCCCAAATCTTTCGCCCTTTTCAGGTCCTTAGGATCCCGTGAAGAAGTGACAATGATGATGAGCACCCTTTCTTTATTTGGCACCTCTAGTTTTTGAAAGGCCTCAATGAAACCGAAGCCGTCCATAATAGGCATATTGAGATCAAGCAGGATTACTTCAGGGATGGTTCTGGCACCCCGGTAATAATCGTTAATCAAGTCAAGCGCCTCCTTTCCATTGCGGGCGGTATGAATCTCATCGGCCAGGTCAAGGAGTTGGAGTGTCTTTTGGTTGAGAAGATTAAAGACCTGGTCATCATCTACCAACAACACACTTTTCTTGGTCATCTTCGCGCGTTTGGAATTGTGAGCGTTATCGATGTGCCTTTGTCTTTTTCCGAATTCAATTGGATACTTCCTCCCATGATATCGATTGTTTCTTTCACAATGAACAAACCCAGGCCGGAGCCGTCGCTGCGCTCTGTAGCACGATAAAACATATCAAATATGTGATCCTGGTACTTTTTTGAAATGCCAATACCATTGTCTTCAACTACTATTTTTACTTCGTCGGTGTTTTTGAATACCTCTACGTTAACAAAGGATTTCTCCTTGGAAGCATCATAGTATTTGATGGAATTTGAAATAAGATTCTGCATTAAAAAGCCCATGCGCATTTTTCCGCAATAAAAGGAGGGGCCGTCATGAACCTTAATTGATTGTTCTATTTTTGTCGCTCCGTTAATAAATTTCATATAGTCAAAGGTTCCTTTCAACAGATCTTCGAAGTTGATCTCATCCAGTTCTTCTTCCAGTCGTGCGTTCTTTGAGTAATCGATGATTTGCTGTAAGGTGTTATCCAATTTAGTTATGCTTTTTTCCATCATGTCAAAATATTCCAGAAGACTTTCATCCATGCCATTTTCCATCTCCTTGCGGCAAAGGCGAACAAGCCCAAGTACTGAGAGTAGCGGAGCCCTTAGGTTATGGGACGTGCTATAGACAAAACG
This sequence comes from Cyclobacteriaceae bacterium, assembly GCA_025358195.1. GTDB lineage: Bacteria > Bacteroidota > Bacteroidia > Cytophagales > Cyclobacteriaceae > ELB16-189. Next base: position 9,933 of record JANYKP010000208.1, on the reverse strand, counting down.
GTCCAGTTCCTGATTGAGTTTCTTTAATTCTTCATTTTGAACACGTAGCTCCTGGGTGGCACTCGCGCGTTCCTTTTCAGCCTGCTTTTTGTTGAGTGCGTTGGAAATAGCCGATGGAAGTCGGGCCAGGTTTGATTTTAGGATGTAATCATCTGCACCTTGGTGCAGACAGTTCACGGCAAATTCTTCAGATACCGCTCCCGTTACTAGTATAAAGGGGGCCATCACCAACTTTTCCTTAAAAATTTTTAATGCTTCACTGGAATTAAATTGTGGCATAGCATGATCCGACAGCACAACATCCGGCTGGAACGAATCAATGGCGTCCACAAACTCGTCACGCGTATCAACCCGTTTTGTAATAAAGTGAAGGGCACTTTTTCGTAAGGCCCGCTCGATCAATCCGGCATCATCCTCCACGTCTTCCAACATCAAGATCTTCAGCTCCTTTTCCATACGGTTAAATAATTTATCGTTCAACAGGTGGCTGGTTCAATACCAGCCAAAAAAGACCTAATTCCGTGACTGCTTTTACAAACTGATTAAAGTCAACAGGCTTAACGATGTAGGCATTTACGCCAAGCTTATATGTTTCAACAATGTCACTTTCCTCCTTTGATGAGGTGAGCATCACTACCGGGATCACCTTTTTTTTATCGTCCGACTTAAGTCTGCGCAACACCTCTATGCCATCGATCTTCGGCATTTTAAGATCGAGCAGAATGAGACGGGGCATGACGTTCTTGTCATCAAAAATGTAAGCAAGCGCCTCTTCACCGTCTTCCAGGTGCAGCAGATGGTTGGCCAGGTTGCTTTTTTTCAAAGCCCGGATGGCCAGGTTCGCATCATCAGGATTGTCTTCTACAAGTAAAATTTCAACTGCATTGTTCATATTCTGGTTAATTTTGAGGTAGGGTGTAATAAAATTTAGCGCCTTCATTTATTTTTCCTTCTGCCCAAACCGTGCCTCCATGCCGCTGAATGATCCGTTTGACCAATGCTAACCCAACACCAGTTCCTTCAAATTCATTCATTTTATGAAGTCGCTGAAACACGCCAAAAAGTTTAGGTGCATACTGCATATCAAAACCTGCACCGTTGTCACTGATATGGTAACAGATCTCCTTCTGGCCGTCCTGCAGGGGGGTATCCCTCCATCCAGAGCCAATTTCAATTTCGGTTACTTCTTTTTTGCTTGAATATTTCAACGCATTGGAGATGAGATTGGTCCAGACCTGGCGCAACATGCTTAAATCACCTTTTGAGGGGGCCAAGGGCATAACCCGTATGTTCAGTTTTCTTCCATTTTCCAGGGCAGTAAGCTCTTGTAAAATATCCTGTACCAGTTCATTCATATTGACATTCGTGCGCATCATTTCTTTCCTGCCCATTCGTGAAAAATCCAGCAAGTCATCCACCAATTGACCCATGCGTTTTGCGTTGGCCATAATAATGTGAATGAGTCTGTGTCCTTCCGGGTCAAGGATGTGGCCAAAATCTTCTTTTAGTATTTGTGCATAACCCGTCACAGAGCGAAGAGGCGCGCGCAGGTCGTGTGATACAGAATAGGTGAACGCATCCAGCTCCTGATTGAGTTGCTTTATTCTGATTTCGCCTTTCTTTCTTTCAGTATTATCCGATACTGTTGAACGACTTTTTACAAATTCCCCTTTCGTGTTGAACACAGCAGCCGAATTGACAATAACTGGAAACATGGTTCCGTCTTTCCGTCTGAACTCAAATTCCAGGTCGCTGACGTATCCTTGCTGCTTGTACTTTTCAAAGTCTTCTTCGAATGAAGCGAGAAATGCCGCCTTACTTTCCAACGACAACAAATCTTCGTATTTCATTTTGCCAATAGCTTCTTCACGGGTATACCCAAGCCAGGTGAGCAGCGTTTGATTGATGTTGGTCAGGAAAATACTTGCATCAACTGAAAAGTAACCGCACGGCGCGTTGTCGTATAAATCGCGCGTCTCATCAGCGACTTTTTTTAGTTTTATATCTGCTTGGTTTCTAACTTTTAAATTGTCATTAATGTAGTAAAACAGGTATCCAATAATGACGGTAATCGCAATGGCCAAGCCGATAAATGAATATTGAAATTGTTGCAGATGTTGGCTTGAAATGGTATTGCCCTTTCTGAACACGGCTCGTTCTTCCTCCTGTATATTTTTAACCAACGACCGGATGGCATCCATTGCTCTTTTGCCTTCACCCTTCGTTACTAGATCGCGCGCTTTTTCGAATCCTTCGTTGCGTAGTTGAATTACATGTTTGGTCCACGTCGCGTGTTTGACGATGAGGCCCCGGAGCTCATTCACCTTTGCGTTTTGAAGTGAATCATTGACAGTAAGCGAATCCAGGATGCCCAAATGTTTGAACATGACTTTAGAAGCGTCAAGAAACGGCTCCAGAAAGGTTGTATCGCCTGTTATGGTGAACCCCCGTTGTCCGGTTTCAATGTCCACCGAAAGTTTCATGATTTGATCACTGCTACTGATCACTCTCGTGGCATGTGATAATAGTCGTGCTGTATTAATGAGTCGCTGGGTACTGTTAAATGAAAATACACCCAGTACCACCAAAACAATTATGGTTATGAAAAATCCTGCGAGAACGCGTTTTTCAAGATGTACTTTCATGTCGATGGATCAATCCTCTTTTTTGATGGTAACCTGCTGAGATTTCCGCTGGTTGAAATTTCTTCTCAACTCCATCAATAGCCCTTGTGGGTGATAATCCTTTATAAGCCCACAAACCCCAATTGCATCAAATTAGTAATGTTAGTAAGCATTAATTGTACAGAATCAGTAAAAATAGTACAGATGTGCTGTTTGGCTCGTAATAAAGGTTGACGTCTGTGTTTTTTTTTAAAAGTTTCGTATAAGAAGAATTTATCTAAAGGATCCTATAGAAAACTAAAGATTCCCTCAGATTGAACTTAGCATTTTTGATAAAGAGCTTTTTGCCTGTGGTCCAATACTAAAATCATGAATGCTTTACTTTTGATTCATGATTAATCCTACTTCTAAGTCGGGTTCAAAGATTTCCTTTGTACCCTCACGCCGTTCCCGTCCAATAAAGCTGAGATAACAAATGGGCTTTAGTAAGGCATTTTTAATAAATAGACTATAATTCGTTCACTCCGATCGTAACCCGGTCGCTGGATTTGTCAGCGCTGCTCGTATCGATTGATAGCTGATGGTAAGGATGGCAATGAAGACCGCCATCAGGCCTGCCAGCACGAACACATCCCACGTGATCTCGATTCGGTAAACAAAATCTTCCAGCCAGGTCTGCATCATATACCATGAAATGGGCATAGCAATGAGTAACGACACCAGCACCAGTAGGACAAAATTTAATGTAAGTAAATTGAATATACTCTTGACGGATGCACCCAGCACTAGCCGTATACTGATTTCTTTATTGCGCTGTTCTACCATGAATGCAGACAATGCAAACAAACCCAGGCATGCAACAATGATGGCCAATACCGCGAAGCTTGTGAAAATACGACCCATTCGCTGAACATCGGCATACATCATGGCAAAACGATCGTCAAGGAATGTGTACCGGATCGGTTGATTGGGAGAAAAATCTTTCCAAAGGGCCGACACGGACGTGACGAGTTGGGGCATATCCGTAGTACTGACTTTTACAGACAGGACACTTGGACTTCGTCCAATGGCCAGGCACACCCCACCAATGTTTTCTTTCATGGATTCAAAATGAAAATCCTCCACGACGCCAATGACCTCCATTATGCGAGAGCCACTCGACCCGTTGGTAATCCGCTCTCCAATTGGATTTTTCAATCCAAGTTTGCGGGCAAGGGTTTGATTAATGATGCATGCTTGTGAGTCGCTACGTATTTCAATAGAAAAATCTCTTCCATCAACAATCTTCATGCCCATGGTTTTCACATAATCGTGGTCAACTCGCCAGAACTGGCCACCAACAGCTTTTTCGGTTTTTGTTTTGCCTTCCTGCCAAAATGGATTTCCGTTTCGTTTGGAACCCGTCACCGGCAAGTAGTCGCTGATGCTGGCGCTTTCTACGCCGGGCAGGCGCACCAACTCTTCTTTGAAGGGAATAATTTTTTCTCCCAAGGTATTGACCCCTTGGAGAAGCATCACCTGGTCTTTTTCGAAACCAACTTTCTTGTTGAGAATGTATCCCATCTGTCGATCGATGATAAACGTGCTTATAATTAGTACGATGGATGTGGTAAATTGAAAGACCACCAAGCCACTGCGAAGCGTAGAACTTTTACTCCCGGCGCTGACACTTCCTTTCAGCACTTGAATTGGTTTGAAGCCTGACAGGTAAAGAGCAGGGTAGAGGCCAGCGATGCATCCTATACTGATGGCGGCAGAGATCATCAGTGGCACAAGCCACCATTCTTTCCACGGAAAAATCATTGATTTGGCAGCGAGAAAATTAAAGTAGGGCAATAACAGCCAAGCCAAAAGTATCCCTAACACAAACGAAAGGAGGCTGAACAAAACCGATTCGGTCAAAAACTGGTTGATCAGGTTGCTGCGAAACGACCCAACTACCTTGCGAAGGCCTACTTCTTTTGCACGGTTCGCTGACCTTGCCGTGGAGAGATTGATAAAGTTGATGCAGGCAATGATCAGGATGAATCCTGCCACCGCACCAAATAACCAGACAAATCTTATGTCGCCGTGTGTAAGCCGGTCATGAATTCCTTCTGACCGGAGATGAATGTCACGGACAGGTTGAAATTCCAAGCGCGCACCCTTCAACACTTCGCGCGCGTTGACCAACCCGTCTTTGAGGAGATCCGGCAAAATGTACTTTTCTATAACTCCCTTCGTCATTTTCTTTTCAAGCTCTATCGGATCGATCCCCGGACGCAGCAAAATATACGTATGATAATTGCTTGAACCCCAGGATGTCTGCTCTCCTGGCCAGAACTCTCTCCCGGTCATCGTCATCAGGAAATCGAAATGAATGTGAGACGTGGCGGGAATATCTTCTATTACTCCTCCAATGGTAAACGGTCTGTCCTCATTATTATTTGTGATCAATATCTTACCTATGGGATTTTCATTGGGAAAATATTTGTCCGACATGCGTTTCGAGATTACAATCGAATTTGGTACAGCGAGTGCACGAGCCCGATTGCCATAGACCATGGGTATCCCGATCATGTCGAACCATTCCTGGTCTGCATAGATGAACCCTTCTTCGAATGTATTCTGGTCCTGGTCGGCTCGTCTGATTTCATTGCCCCCCGCCCCAAAGAGTTCGACTGGATTGATACGGCCAGCCGATTCAACTTCGGAATAATCTTCTTTCAATGCGTTCGCAAAGGGTGGCTGAAACCAAACATCCTTCCTGATTTCGCCATTGTTGTTTGACACGCCAACCACACGGTACAACCGATCTCCGTTCGGAATTTTCAGGTCGTAACTGAGTTCATCCCGGATAAACAAGGCGATCAATAGACACGCGGCGATGCCGAGCGCGAATCCTCCGATCTTGATAGAAGAATACATTTTTTGATTGGACAAATTGCGCCAGGCGATTTTAAAATAGTTTTGAAACATGGCATAATGGTTTGTGTAGGAAGATTTCGATTTCCGGATAGCAAAAGGCCGGAGGTAGTTAATTACTTGAAAGCAGTAATTGATTTTGGCCTTGAAGGGGGATTCCTTGCTCATGGAATCGAATTTCTCAGTAAGGTCACCCACTACCTCTTCAGCGATATCTTCGCGCAGGCAGCGAAGCAGAAAACGTTCAGCAAACCGGGGTGGTACAGGCTTCATGCTTTTAATTTGTAATCTGGAACCTGATCTGAAACGCCGGATACTGTTTCCAAAGAGCAACTTTAAAATCGCGGGAAGCAGCCAATACCCGTTTGCCAATCGCTGTGATCGTATAAATTCTTTTTCTTCGCCCGCCCCGTTGGGCAGTAGACGCCCCCATTTTGGAATCTAAAAAACCCTTATCCTCCAATCGGCTCAGGGTGGAATGAGTGGCACCAATTGATATGGACCTACCGGTTTGAGATTCAAATTCTTCTGCAATTTTGAAAGCGTATGCTTCTTCTCCCAGTATCCCCACCAGCAGGAGGATAACCTCTTCAAATTCGCCTAACCGGGTTTCTTTCATGGTATGATACTAGATTGTAGAGGATATACGAAGCCGGGGATAATTTGTTCTCGGAATTAGTATGAAATACTAAGGAAAAGTTAAAAAGGGGTTGAGTAGGAAGGAGTTGGGAGATGAGAAGTTGAGGAGTTGAGAATCGAGAAGAGAAGTTGAGAATCGAGAAGGTGAGGAGGAGTTCAGGAGTTGAGTAGCCGGTGGACCTTCTCAATTTCCCCCTTCTCAACTCCTCCATTCTCAGCTAGTGATGTCCTCCAGGACCATGTACATGACCGTGCGCAATTTCGTCAGTGGTTGCTTCGCGGACCTCCACTACCTCCACAGCGAAGTTTAACTCTACGCCGGCGAGTGCATGGTTGGCATCGATAGTCACCTGGTCAAGAGCGACATCGGTTACTGTTACAACCGCACCATTGTTGGAATGAAATTGCATGCCCTTCTCCACTTTTTGTGTTCCAAAGGACGAGCGGGGAAGTTTTTGTACAAGCTTTTCATCTCTTACGCCGTACCCTTTTTCGGGTTTTATATTCAAGTTCAGTTTAGCTCCTTTTTCTGTTCCTTCGAGCCCTTCTTCCATTCCCGGAATCAAATTACCTTCCCCATGCAGATAATAGAGCGGGTCTCTTCCTTCACTGCTATCCAACACTTTTCCCGCAGGATCTTTTAGCGTGTAGTGGATCGCAGCAACCTTATGTTTCGAAATTTTCATGACTTTTTGATTAATCAGAAAGGTAGGAATTTGACTGGGAAATACCGATTCCGGCGCTAATTTGGCCGTTGCCTACCTACCAGGATTGAAATACACTCGTCCTCAATTTTTTTTTTCAATAACTGATGGATTATCGGCGAAAACACAATACATTCAACTATTCAATAATATTATTGAATAGTTTATGCGTTTCAAAGCCCGGGAGGAAGCTTTCTTTCATAGGGTTTATTTGAAGCAGTTTTAATTTATAACCGTCATTAAAAAAATTAAAAACCATTGTTATGGAAACAATTTCGACAAAAAAGGTAGATGCCTCGGACCTGGAACAGAAGGTAAAAAAAATGTACCGCGACGTTGCATTGAATCCCGAAGGTGAATACCACTTTGAAATGGGCCGTGGTCTTGCAGAAAAATTAGGTTATGAAAAAATTGATCTTGACCGTATTCCTGCTGCTGCCATTGAGTCTTTTGCAGGGGTGGGCTATTATTTTGATATGGCCAACCTGAAAGAGGGAGACCATGTACTTGACCTGGGAAGTGGTTCAGGGATGGATTCTTTTATAGCTGCTTTGAAAGTTGGTGCATCTGGCAGGATTGCTGGTGTTGATATGACCGATGAACAGCTTGAAAAGGCTGAACACCTGCGCAAAGAACATGTGTTTGATAATGTTTCTTTTCATAAATCCTACATCGAAAATCTTCCCTTTCCCGATAAAAGCTTTGATGCTGTGATCAGCAATGGAGTTATCAATCTTGTTCCCAATAAGGAAAAGGTATTTGCGGAAATATCCCGTGTTCTTAAACCGGGAGGACGAATGGCAATTGCTGATATCGTTACTGAAAAACAGCTCCCTGAAAATGTTGTCTGTAATTCAACACTTTGGGCTGCGTGCATCGGTGGCGCCAGCCAGCAAGATGATTACAGGAGTGCTATTGAAAAAGCAGGAATTGAAATTTTGCTGATTAGAAACAATGAAGCCTATTCTTTTATTTCCAAATCCGCCAAAGGGGCGTCCAAAGAGTATGGGGTAAAAAGTGTTTCTCTCTGTGCGCAAAAAGATAATCTCTAAAAAATAAAGAACCAAAACATGAAATCCATTCTAAAAAGCCTCGTACTTATTACCGCTGCAAGTTTTTCAATGGCTGTCACGGCGCAGGAAGCTCAGCCTATGCTGGGTCAAATGGCGCCTTCTTTTACGCTTAAAGGCCTCAATGGTAAAATGTATTCCTTGGAACAATTAAGAGGCAAGTATGTCGTCATACATTTTTCAGCGACCTGGTGCCCGTTTTGCAACGCTGAAGCGCCAAACCTGGAACAACTTTACAAGGATTATCAAGATAAAGGAGTAGCAGTGTTTATTGTTGATGTAAAAGAAGGCAAGGAATTGGTGGAACAATCATTTGGCCGTTTCCATTTTACGTTTCCCGTTCTGCTGGATGCAGACGGTAAAGTGTCAGCAAGCTATGCGCCGGTAGGTGTGCAGCCTGCCCTGGAGCGACACGAAGTGCCAATTGCCTCTAATCTGATTATTGACAAGGATGGAACGATCCGTTTCTATTCGTTGCTAAATACGGCCGGTTTTGACGCAAAGCTTACAAATCTGAAACAAAAACTGGATGCGCTGATGGATGCCAGTAAATGATACAGTGGTTGACCATATTCCTGGTGAGTAGCTTTACGGTGAGCAAGCAAATTAATGCTGATGAAATTGTAAAAGTGAATGTTCCAAAAGTGATTGTACAGGCTGGAAAGTCCTCGGTGATAAATATCACGGTTGAAGTAAAAAACGGATATCACATTCAGGCTAATAAGGTAGACAATGAATTCATCATACCAACCACACTCGAAATAAATGGTGATAAAAAGATCATCCTAAAAAAGCAGGTTTTTCCATCGGCTAAACAATTTAAACTGGAAGGAACAGATGAGCATCTTGATGTGTATGATGGAAGATTTGAGATCAACATTTTTTTCAGGGCACGAAAAGAAATTCAAAAGGGCATTCGCCAACTCAATGGAAAACTGAATTACCAGGCTTGTGATTCGGTGCGCTGCCTTTTTCCAAGAGTTATTGATTTTTCAATAGATGTTGAGGTACGGTAAAAACTTAAAACGCATGAGTGGTGATAAAGAACGGAAGCTTCCCGCGAGGTTTATCGAAACAAATAAAAAAGTGTAAGTCATGAACAAACGAGACTTTAAAAACAAGGTATACGAAGAATTAGCAAAAATCACAAAGGCCCTTGCCAATCCGCATCGACTTGAGATCATTGAATTATTAGCACAAGGAGAATTTTCAGTTGAGCAGATTGCTATACAGACAAGCCTTTCAGTGGCCAATGCATCTCAGCATCTTCAGGTATTGAAAACCGCTCAGTTGGTTGATATTACCCGACAGGGAAACTTTATTCACTATCGTTTAGCCAACACCAATGTATTTAAGACCTGGAAGGCCTTGCGGGAACTTGGCGTGGAGAGAATAGCAACCATTGAAAAACTGGTGAAAGATTTTCGCCAATCAAAATTTAAGTTTCAATCGGTGACCATTGATCAATTGGTAAAGAAGATCGAGTCAGGTAAAATTACAATCCTGGATGTTCGCCCGGAAGCTGAATTCAACACGGGTCATATTGCAAATGCAATTTCCATCCCAATTGAGCAATTAGCAGATCGGATGAAAGAGCTTCCCAAAAAAAATGAGATCATTGCGTATTGTCGCGGACCTTTTTGTGTGTATGCTGATGAAGCAGTGGCCTTCCTTACCAAAGCAGGCTATAAAGCTATGAGACTGGAAGAAGGTTTTCCGGATTGGTCTATAATGGGTTTGCCCGTCGGAGTTAATTAATGTTTATGGCGAACAAGAAAACTCTGAGTCACTTGGGCTCTAAAATAAAGTGGACCGCAAAGTTTTCGTCATCACAGAAAATGCCTCAATATATCTCTGACTTCCGTATGGAAGTATTTTTTGTACCAAAGGCGGGAATCGAACCCGCACATCCGAGGATACACGATTTTGAGTCGTGCGCGTCTACCAGTTCCGCCACTTTGGCCTTTAACTAACATTATTCCAGTACATCAT